>JADGPM010000099.1 GCA_017882425.1 Solirubrobacteraceae bacterium | reverse complement strand
CTGTGCCCGGAGGCGGCCCATGCGCCGATGAAGATCGCCGGCAGGATCGCGAAGTACTTCGCGACGTCGTTGGCGATCGAGAAGGTCGTCAGCGCGCCGCGGGTGATGAGCAGCTGCTTGCCGACCTCGACGATCTCGATGAGCTTCGTCGGGTTGGAGTCGAGGTCGACCATGTTCCCCGCCTCGCGCGCGGCCTGGGTGCCGGTGTTCATCGCGACGCCGACGTCCGCCTGGGCGAGCGCGGGCGCGTCATTCGTGCCGTCGCCGGTCATCGCGACCATCCGGCCCTGCTCCTGCTCATGGCGGATGAGCTCCATCTTGCGCTCGGGCGTCGCCTCGGCGAGGAAGTCGTCGACGCCGGCCTCCTGCGCGATCTTCGCGGCGGTGAGCTTGTTGTCCCCGGTGATCATCACCGTGCGGATCCCCATCGAGCGCAGGCGGTCGAAGCGCTCGGTCATTCCCTCCTTGACGGTGTCCTTCAGGTAGATCACGCCGAGCACGTCCGTGCCCTGCGCGACGACGAGCGGGGTGCCGCCCTCGTTCGCGATCCGGTCGACCGCCGGCCCGAGGGCGTCGGGGACGACCCCGCCACGCTCACGCACCCAGGTCGCGACGGCATCCGCCGCGCCCTTGCGCAGGCTCGAGCCGTTCATGTCCAGGCCGCTCATGCGCGTCTGTGCGGTGAACGGGACGAACTGCGCGCCCGCGGGGGTCGTCTCGCCGGCGTCGACGCCGAGGCGCTCGGCGAGCTCGACGATCGAGCGGCCCTCGGGGGTCTCGTCGGCGAGCGAGGACAGCCGCGCTGCGGCCTCCAGGGCGGCACCGGTGACGCCCGGCATCGCGACGAACTCGGACGCCTGGCGGTTGCCGTAGGTGATCGTGCCGGTCTTGTCGAGCAGCAGGACGTCGACGTCACCCGAGGCCTCGACCGCGCGGCCGGACAGCGCGAGCACGTTGCGCCGCACGAGGCGGTCCATGCCCGCGATGCCGATCGCGCTCAGCAGCGCGCCGATCGTCGTCGGGATCAGCGCGACGAGCAGCGCCGCGAGCGTCGTCATCGAGATCGTCGTGCCGGCGAACTTCGCCATCGGCTGGAGCGCGACGACGACCACGAGGAAGACGAGCGTCAGGCCGGCGAGCAGGATCGCCAGCGCGATCTCGTTCGGCGTCTTGCGCCGCTCGGCGCCTTCGACGAGGGCGATCATGCGGTCGATGAAGCTGTGGCCCGGTTCCTGCGTGATCTCGACCAGGATGCGGTCCGAGAGGACGCGCGTGCCGCCGGTGACGGCGCTGCGGTCGCCGCCGGACTCGCGGATCACCGGCGCCGACTCGCCGGTGATCGCCGACTCGTCGACCGAGGCGATGCCCTCGACGACGGTGCCGTCGCCCGGGATGACCTCGCCGGCCTCGACGATCACGACATCCCCCAGCTGGAGCTCGGTGGCGAGCTTCGTGCCGCCGTCGCGCATGCGCGCGGGCGTGTCGGAGCGCATCGTTCGCAGCGCGTCGGCCTGCGCCTTCCCGCGGCCCTCCGCGAGCGCCTCCGCGAGGTTCGCGAAGACGACGGTGAGCCAGAGCCACACGGCGACCGTGACGGTGAACCACGCGGGCTCGCTCCCGCCGCCGAGCGGCGCGCCGCCGGCGACCTGCTTGATCCAGGCGCCGGTCGCGATGATCGCGGTGAGCTCCACCACGAACATCACGGGGTTGCGCAGCTGGATGCGCGGGTCGAGCTTCGCGAACGACGCGAGGATCGCGGGGCGCAGGATGTCGCCCGTGAAGAGGGAGACGGGCTTGTGCTTCGTGTCAGTCATCGGGTGGGTGCCTTCGCGTCGAGGGCGAGGTTGAGCTTGAGGACGTTCACGCCGGGCATGCCGAGCACGCCGAGGCTGCGTCCGTCGGTGTTGTCGTCGATGAGGTTCAGGACCTCGGAGCGCGGGATCCCGCGCTGCGAGGCGATGCGGTAGGCCTGCACCTTGGCGTTGGCCGGCGAGATGTGGGGGTCGACGCCGGAGCCGCTGGTGGTGACGCCGTCGACCGGGACCTTCGCGGCCGTGAGACCGGGGTCGTAGGGCCGCTCGAGCGCCAGGTAGGCGGTCATGTTGTCGCGGAAGGCGTACGCCGCCACCGCCGAGTTCGGGCCGCGGTTGGAGAAGTACGTGCCGGCCGGGTTGTAGCCCGTGACCGACGGCCGCGGCTGGAAGTAGCGCGGGTCGGGCACGGTCACCGGGTTGCCGTCCGAGTCCACCTTCGGCTTGCCGTTCCTGTCCAGCACGGGCTTGGTGAACGGCTGGGCCAGGAGCGACGATCCCACGTCGCGGCCGCCCCGCTTGATCAGCGAGCCGTCCGCCTTGCCGGGGAACACCACCTGGCTGATGCCGGTGACGACGAGCGGGTAGATGATGCCGAGCGCGATCGTCGCGAGGACGATGGCGATCAGCGCGGGGCGGAGGATCTGGCGCATGATCAGAAGAGGCGGTTGGTGAGGGCCTGGACCACGGGGCCCAGGAGGATGGCCGGGAAGAACGTCAGCGCTCCGAGCAGGAGCACCACCCCGATGAGCAGGACGACGAACGTCGGTGTGTCGGTGCGCAGCGTGCCCGCGCCGGCGGGGACGACGCGCTTGGCGGCGAGCGAGCCCGCGACCGCCAGGACGAGGATCATCGGCAGGAAGCGCGCGCCGAGCATCGTCAGGCCGCCGAGGAGATCGGCGAACGTGATGCCGTGCGCGCCGACGTTGCCGGGCGTCGGCTGGTAGTAGCCCGTGTAGCCGGCGAACGCGGAGCCGTTGTTGTTGGCCTGGGAGAGGTAGGCGTAGAGCGTCTCGGAGAAGCCCTGTGGACCGCTCGCGTAGATCGATGGCTTGCCGTACCTGCTCGCCACCGCCGCGCCCGCGGTGACGAGCACCGCGAGCGGGGTGACGAGCACGGTCAGCGTCGCGAGCTTCATCTCGCGCGCCTCGATCTTCTTGCCGAGGAACTCGGGGGTGCGGCCGACCATCAGGCCGCCGATGAACACGGCCAGGATGACGAAGATCAGCATCACGTAGAGGCCCGAGCCGACGCCGCCGAAGACGACCTCGCTGACCGACAGGCCGGAGAACGGCGAGACGCCGCCCAGCGCGGTCAGCGACTCGAAGGCCGCGTTGACGGCGCCGCAGGAGGTGACCGTGGTGACGGCCGCCCAGAGCGCCGAGCCGGGGGTGCCGAAGCGCACCTCCTTGCCCTCCATGTTCCCGGAGGAGTGCAGGATGCCCGCGAACTGCTGCGCGGGCGTGGCGTGGCGCTCGGCGAAGAACACGACCGCCACGGAGGCGAGGAACAGCACAGACATCGCGCCGAAGATCGCCCAGCCCTGGCGGCGGCTGCCGACCATGCGCCCGTAGGTCGCGGTCAGCGCGGCGGGGATCAGCAGGATGAGCCAGATCTCGAGCGCGTTCGTGAGGCCGTTCGAGTTCTCGAACGGCATGGCGGAGTTCACGTTGAAGAAGCCGCCGCCGTTGGTGCCGAGCTCCTTGATCGCCTCCTGCGAGGCGACCGGCCCGAGGGCGAGCGTCTGCTTCACGCCGGCGGCGACGCCGTTCAGGTGGACGTAGCCGCTGAGCGTCTGCAGGACGCCCTGCGAGACGAGGATCAGCGCCAGGACGAACGAGATCGGGACGAGGATGTAGGCGACCGCGCGGAAGAGGTCGACCCAGAAGTTGCCGATGTACGCCTTCCCGCTGCGATTCGCCAGGCCGCGGATGACGGCGATCGCGACGGCGATGCCGACGGCGGCCGACACGAAGTTCTGCACCGTCAGACCGGCCATCTGGGCGAAGTAGGTCAGCGTCGTCTCACCGCCGTAGTACTGCCAGTTCGTGTTGGTCACGAACGACGAGGCGGTGCTGAACGAGACGTCCCAGGTGCCGCTGTGGAAGCCCTCGGGGTTCCACGGCTGGATCGACTGCGTGCGCAGGATGAGGTACAGCGCGAGCCACGAGAAGACCGAGAAGGCGACCACGCTCTTCGCGTAGGCCTTCCAGTCCTGGCCGGCCTCGGGGTCGGTGCCCAGGAGGCGACACCAGCCGCGCTCGACAGGGGCGACGACGCGCGTCAGGAAGACGCGCTCGCCGGTGAAGACCCGGGCCATGTACGAGCCCAGCGGGACGACGCAGACGACGATCGCGGCGAGGACGATCGCAAGTGCGAGGAGATCCATCGTCATGACGGGCGGCTCCTAGAAGCGCTCGGGCCGCAGCAGGGCCACGAGGAGGTAGACGGCGACGAGCACCGCGACGATGAGGCCGATCGCGTTCGCGCTCATGCCTTGTCGATCAGGTCGACGGCGAAGAACAGGGCGGCGAAGAAGCCGATCCCGATGGCCACTGCGAGAAGGTCGAGCAACATGACATCGAGTGTGAACGCGCCATCGTCACGGCCGCGTCCGTATTTGGCCGCCGTGTGTACAGATCGCGTGCAGGCGGGCGGTTCGTCGTCCGCGAGGAGCCTTGGTGGGCGCCTGGTGGGTCGCGGGCGGCTTGGCCGAGCCTGGGCGACGTTTGCACGCTATCCGTGCAAATTTCGCCCAACGCCGTCCGAACGGGCCCTCCCGCGGCCCGCCACGGACGCCGCGGACCGGCCCCTTGTGCCGCTGTTCGAACCCTCAGCGAGCGCGCCCGCCCCGCGCCCGCCCCTACTCCGCGAAGCGGTACCCGATGCCGGCCTCGGTGCGGATGTAGCGCGGCCCGTCGTCCGGCTCGATCTTGCGGCGCAGGTTCGCGATCTGGCCGCGCAGCACGTGGCTGTCGTCCGCG
>JADGPM010000098.1 GCA_017882425.1 Solirubrobacteraceae bacterium | reverse complement strand
GTTCGAGCTCGACGCGGTGATGCACCGCTACCAGCGCGCGGCGAGGGAGCTGTGGAAGTTCTGCTCGGCCACGGGTGCGCATGCGGTGACCGTCGCGCGCCTGCTCGAGGAGTCGAGCGCCGCGGGCGATCTTCCGGACTGGTGGGAGCGGGCCAAGCCGCGCGAGCGCTGAAGCGCGCCGCGCCCCAGCATCACCGTCCACTGGGTCCGCACTGGGTCCGAAACCCCCGTTCAGGCCCGTCCGGCCCGGTACACTCCCGTCATGTCCAATCTGCAGATCATGGCGATTTGCAGGGACTTCGCTGAACACCACCGGACAGCAGGAGACCCCGAAATCGGCCGGGCGCCGATGGCCAGGAAGGGGTCATCGGTTCGAGTCCGATGGAGGGCTTGCGGACTTGCAGGGGTCTCCGGTTCGTGCTCCTGCTCACCGGCCGCGGCGAGGTGCGAAACGGGTACCGGCTCGCGCCTGGCGCGGTGATCAGCGCGTCGGCGCCGACCCGTTCTGCGCCTTGGAGTTCGTGGAGGACGCCGCGGCGGGGGAATGTCGCCGACGCTGCGAGCGCCTGTCACCTGCGCCCAGTGTGCGCCGAGACCGCTCGTGATCTCGTCGAGTCGATTCGATCGCCGCGTCGCGTCCGCGCCACACGTCGGCGCCCGGCCACCCGGGCGGGTCCTCGACCACAACCAGCGCGAGCACCGCGCGGCGGCGCCGGCCGGTCGCCGACGGTGGAGTGGGGACGGCGGCTGGCGCTGCCGGCGGGTTCACTGGTCCGCGGGGTCGATGTAGGTGACGGGGCCGACGCGCTCGATCGTGATCGCGAGGATGACGCGGCCGGCGGCGGCGAGCGCCTCGTCGGTCTGCGGCTCGGGCGGCTCGCCCAGGCCCATAACGTTCTGCGCGATGCGGGCGGTCGCAAGGCCGATGTCCTCGCGCCGGATGACGGCCGGCCCGGCGAGCGTCGCCGACGGGTAGGGCGGCTCGTCGCCGCGGACGCAGAGCGACGCCCAGCCGGTGCGCTCGGCGTCGCGGGCCTTCCAGCGACCGGCCTGCGTCGTGATCAGGAGCCGCTCACCGTCGCGCGCGTAGTAGACGACGGACTGCCGTGGGCGTCCTTCGGCGCTGACGGTCGCCAGCACGCCGAGCTTGTGCGCGTCGACGAACGCCGCGAGCTCGGGGGTGAGCGCGCTCACGCGGCGCGCACCGGATTGCTGACCGCACCGAGGCCCTCGACCTCGACCTCGACGGTGTCGCCGTCGTGCAGGAAGATGCCTTTCAGTCCGCCGATGCCGGCGGGCGTGCCCGTGGCGATGATGTCGCCTGGGACGAGCGTGATCGTCCGCGAGAGCCAGGCGATCATCTCGGCGACCGAGAAGATCATGTCCTTCGTGTTGCCGTCCTGGACGACCTCGCCGTTGATGCGCGTGCGGACCGCGAGGTTCTGCAGGTCGCCGGCCTCGTCGAGCGTCACGAGTGCGGGTCCGCACGGGGCGAACGTGTCGATCGCCTTGCCGCTGGTCCACAACGGGTTCTGCAGCTGCAGGTCGCGCGCGCTGACGTCGTTGAGCGGGAGCGCCCCGGCGACGTAGGACAGGGCGTTCGCCTCGCTGACGAGGCGTGCGGTGCGGCCGATGACGACGGCCAGCTCGGCCTCGTAGTCGACGTACTCGGCGTGCGCGGCCGGAAGCACGATGTCCTCGCCGTCGCCGGCCAGGGAGTTGGCGAACTTCGCGAACCAGCGTGGGTGCTCGGGGATCTCCTGCCCTGCCTCCTCCGCGTGGTCGCGGTAGTTGAGGCCCATGCAGATGATCTTCTCCGGATCGGGAACCGGTGCAAGCAGCCGGACGTCGTTGCGGGCGATGCGCGCGTTCGCGGCAGCGGCGCGCGCGCCGAGGGCTGCGAGGCCGGCGGCGTCGAGCGCCTCGAGCAGTCCGCGGACGCTCGTCGCCGGGGCGTCGAGCGCCGCGACGGGCACGATCTCCTCGCCGACCAGGACGCCCGCCTGTGGGCCGGCGCCGTTCTCGTAGGTCACCAGGCGCATGGTCAGCCCTCGCTCGGAATGTCGACCGGCGGCGCGGGCGGCGCGAACTCGCCGGCCATCGCCCGGGCGTGGATGTCGGCGAACGATGCGCCCTGGGCGGCGGCGTCGGCGACCTTCGCCGGATCGACGAACACGCCGATCGGGTTGGCCGCGAAGTCCGGGCTCGTGCGCATCCACTCGCCGGATGCCTCCCAGTCGCCGAAGTCGTCGACCTGGAGCTCGACGTGGTTGCCGTCGGGGTCCTTGTAGTAGTAGGAGAACGTCATGCCGTGATCGAGGCAGAACGCCGGCTCGATCCCAGCCTCGCGCAGCCGCAGGTAGCTGGCGTTGAGCTCCGCGAAGCCGCCGTACTCGAATGCGCTGTGGTGCAGCCCGGTGCGGGTGTCCTTCTCGGGGTCGTCGACGAAGCCCGGGAAGGCGAGCAGCGCGATCCGGTGGTTGGCGGCGTCGTTCGTGAGCCAGGCTCCGACGTCGTCCTGGAAGTTGACCTCGGCCCCCACGACGGTCGCGTACCAGTCGATCATCTCCTGCAGGCGGGTGGTCTTGAGGTTGAAGTGATGGAACTTGGGGTGGATGACGGCGGTGTCGGCCATGGGACGGGCTCCTTCGCGGGTCAGGGGATGGTCGGGGTCGGGAGGAACAGGCGCTCCTGCAGGTCGCCGATGAGCGCGGGCAGGTCGGCGGGCGCGGAGGCGCAGCCGAAGACGTAGAAGTCGGGACGCACGAGCACGGCGTGCAGGGCGTGCTCGTCGAGCCACCCGGTCGTCCGGCCGTCGGCGTCGCGCGCGCCGCCCGGCGTCGCCGGGTCGAGGCTCACGACGGCCACGCGCAGCGTGTCGAGGACGGCGCGCAGCTCGGGACCGAGGGCGGCGAGCGGGTCGCCGTCGCGCGTGATCAGCGTGAACCCACCGCCCGTCAGGTCGTCGAGCAGGGCCTCGCGCCCACCGCGCTCCAGGCGACCCTGGATGGCGAGCTGCCCGGCGAGTGGGTCCCCGTCGCGGTGCAGCGCGCCCGCGCCCAGGGGAGCGGGGTCGAGCGCCGGCGGCGGGCCGGCGGCGCGCAACATGGTGTCGCGCTCGGCCGCCTTCTGCGGGTCGAGCTCGCACAGCACCTTCCCGAGCTCGACGGCGAACGCGATGAACCACTCGGTCTGCGGCTGGCGCTCGGGCCCGACGGTGTCGAGCAGGGCGGGGTCCGCGATCCCGCGCAGGACGAGGTCGAGCTTCCAGGCGATGTTCGCGGCGTCGCGCAGTCCGGCGCAGAGGCCCTGGCCGAGAAACGGTGGCGTGAGGTGCGCGGCGTCGCCGATGATGAGCGCCCGCCCACTGCGCAGACGCTCGGCGAGCATTGAGCGGAACTCGTAGACGGCGTGCCGGGTGAGCCGGCCGTCCCTGGGCGTGAACCACGGAGCCAGCAGCTCCCAGGCACGCGCCTCGTCGAAGTCCTCGGCCCGCTCACCGGGGAGCAGCATGAACTCCCAGCGCCTGTGGCGGGTGCCGCTCTGCACATGCGTCGTCGGCCGCCGGGGGTCGCACCACTGGCAGCCGACGGGGAGGTCGAGCGCGTCCATGTCGTGCGGCTCGACGTCGACGACGAGCCACCGCTCCTGAAAGCCGAGGTCGCGTCGCCCGATGCCGAGCGCCTCGCGCACGAACGAGTTCGCGCCGTCCGCCCCGACGACCCAGCGCGCGCGGACGCTGCGCGTCGCGGCGCCGCGTCGCAGCGAGAGGGTCGCGCCACCGTCGTCCTGCTCGAGGCCTTCGGCGACCCAGCCGCGCTCGACACTGACGCCGGCATGTGCACGGGCGGACGCGTCGAGTGCGTGCTCGAGCACCGGCTGGAAGAAGAGGTAGTCCGGCTCCCACCCGGAGACCGCGGGCACCGGCGGGTGAAGGATCATGAGCGGGTCGCCGTCGGCGCCCCGCCAGTGGTACTCGCGCGCCGGCAGCATGTCGCCTGCGACCGCCTCGGCCACCTGCAGGCCCTGCAGCATCCGCATGATCTCGTGGTCGAGATGTACGGCGCGCGGGAGGCGGTAGATCTCGTCGAAGCGCTCGAAGGCCGCGACGCGGTGTCCGGCGGCGCCGAGCCACGCCGCGAGCGCCTGGCCGACGGGGCCGTAGCCGACGATCGCGACGTCGATGTCGGCGTCGCGGGTCATGCTGATGCGGGGACCGCGATCGGCCTGCCGAGGATCCGGCCGAGCGCGTCGGCGAGCGGCGCGGCGGGGTCGTCGGCGGCCCCGACACTGCGCCACGCCACGAAGCGGTCGGGACGCACGAGGATCGCCCCGTCGGGGCCGATCTCGCGGCGGCGCACCCAGGTCAGGCGCGGGTCGAAGAGGTCGCCGTCGAGGTGCCCGATGCGGACGACGTCGAGCGGCAGCCCGGTTGACGCGGCGAGCTCGCGCGCGGCCTCGCACCACGCCTCCCCGTCCTCGCCGGCGATCAGCAGGAAGCGGCCGGGTGGGACGAGGTCCTTGATCGGCCGGCGGTTCCCGTCCTCATCGTCGATCCACGCGTGAGGCAGCGGCGCGCCCGGGCGGGTCGAGGGCTCGTAGATGCGAATGGCGTCGGGGTTGTCCGGTGCGTGTGTGCCGTCGGGAACGATCGCCGCCGACTCGTAGGTGTAGCCGTACTCGACGTTGTGCTCGTTGAACTCCATCGACTGCGAGCGGATCGCGCGCAGCACGGCCGAGCGGTGCTCGGCGTCCTCGGGCCGTCTGCTCCAGATGCGACGCAGGCTCGCGAGGTTCTCCTCCTCGGTCTGCTCGTGCGACACGCCGACGGTGGGATTGATGGCCCCGAAGTGGTTCACAGCATTCTCCAGGGAGCGCTGCGCATTGCGTTCCAGCGACGAACGGCGTTCGGGCTCGTAGGTGTCCAGCAGCGCGGGGGCCGCGTGGCCGTGCAGGACGGCGGCGAGCTTCCAGGTCAGGTTGTGCACGTCCTGGATCCCGCTCGTCAGGCCGAGGCCGCCGGTCGGCGGGTGGCGGTGTGCGGCGTCCCCGACGAGGAACACGCGTCCCTCGGAGTAGCGGTCGGCCATGACGGCCTCGACCGACCAGCGGGTGATCTTGTGGATCTCGAGCGGCAGGTCGGCGATGCCCAGTGACGCGCGCACGTCGGCCTCGACCTGCTCGTCGGACTGCGCGCGGGGGTCGTCGACCGGGTAGTTGATGTGGATGACCCACTCCTCCGAATCCCGGCCCCAGCGCTCGGGGCCCATCGGGACCATCACGACGGCGACGCCGGTCTGCGGGGAGAGGAGCCAGCGGATCAGGACGTCGTCGTCCTGGGCCAGACGCGAGAAGTCGGCCGAGACGTGCAGCGTCGCGGTCTCCGTCAGGTGGCCCAGACCCTCGTGCGTCACGCCGATCAGCCCGGGGACCGTGCGACCTCCGTCCGCGCCGATGACATAGCGCGCGTGGACGGTGTATTCGGTCTGCGCCTCGAGGTCGCAGACGGTCGCGGTGACGCCCTCGCCGTCCTGCGTGAGCGCGGTCAGCTCGTGGCCGAAGCGGACGCGGCCGGGCGCGAGCGCCTCCGCGTGGTCCTTCATGAGCGGCTCGAGCCGGATCTGCGGCAGGTTCAGCTGCTGCCACGCGCTCGCGGCGCGCCAATGCTCATCGTCGCCGCCGGCGCCCCAGCACTCGATCCGGGCGATGCGCCGGCCGTACTCCTCCGTGGGGCCGGTGAGGCCGGCGTAGAACGCGCTCGCGGCCAAGTTCTGCGGGGGCGTGCTGCGCTCGGCGATGACGTCGGCGACGCCGGCGTCCTCCAGGATCTCCATCGTGCGCTGGTTGAGCACGTGAGCCTTGGGGAGAATCGACGTGGTCGGGAGCGCGCTGACGAGCAGGTGCTCGACGCCGAGCTTCGTGAGCAGCATCGACGCGGTGAGGCCCGCGCCGCCGCCGCCGACGATCAACACGTCAACCGTCTGGTCGGGGGTGGAGGTGGCGGTCATTGGGACGTCCTTCCTAGGCGGAGGTGATCTGCAGGACGAGTGCGGCTGTAGACAGAACGAGCGCGAGCCACGCGAACCCGGCCTCTGACAGCGGGTCCTTGACGCGGACGTGGGACGCGATCGCGCCGAGCGACGTCAGCACGAGGCCGGCGGTCGCCGCGATCCCCAGCGGGACGGAGACGAACCCGGCGAGCGCGCCGAGCGCGCCCGCGACCTCGAGAACGCCGATCAGCTGCCACTGCCCGGGCGCAACGCCGAGGCGGTCGCGCGTGGCCAGTGACCGCTCCTGCCCGGTGAGCTTCATCGCGGCGGCGGCGAGGAACAGCAGCGCGGTGAGGACAGTGACGACGGCGGCCGGGGTGGACATGGAGCGGCACCGTAGACAAGAAATAGATAGATGTCAAGATATATGGTGTCGTATGCCTATTTCGATATGCTGCGCGGCATGCCGACAAAGCCAGCCACCCGCAGGCCCGGTCGTCCCCGTGCCGGGGATGCTCCGGTGTCCGTCGATGCGATGCTCGCCGCCGCGCTGCGCGCCTTCGCCACTCACGGCTACGACGGCGTGTCCGTCAACGCCCTCAGCCGCGAACTCGGCGTGAGTCACAACCTGCTCCACCAGCGCTTCGGCTCCAAGGACGGCCTCTGGCACGCCGCGGTCGACTGGGGCTTCGGCGGGATGGCCAATGAGCTCGCGCGCGCGGTCGATCCGACACTCGCCGATCCGCTGGACCAGCTCGCCCTGATCCTGAGGCGGTTCCTCGAGGTGTCGGCCGAGCGGCCGGAGCTCGTCGGGCTGATGAACCTCGAGGGCCGCGAGCGTTCCGATCGCCTGACCTACCTCTACGACCACTACGTCGGTCCGATCACTGCGCCGATCTTTCGCGTGCTCGAGCACCTCGCGGCCGAGGGCCGCATCCGGCCGGTGTCCGGACGCGCCTTCCACTTCCTCGTCGCCCACGGTGCCGCATCGCCGTTCGCCCTGCAGGCCCTGGCACGCGAACTCGACCCGTCCGATCCACTCGATCCCGTCGAGCGCGAGGCCTATATCGACATGGTGCTCGAGGTCCTGCTCGCGGGCATCCGGCTCGACGGGGGTGCGCGATGAGCGTCACTGGCGCACCGACGTGCACGCCCAGTTGAGCGCGACCAGCGTCACGAAGGAGACCGTCCCCGCGACCACGCTGATCAGGAGATTGCCGGCGATGTAGCCGCCGGTCGCGGGGTAGATGCGGCGGCACACCTCGCGAGCGCGCGGAGCCTGGTCAGGCGGAAGGCGGTCGAGGCACCAGTTCGCGATCCGTCGGCCGTCCAGGAGGAGGAGGAACGCGATCGCCAGCACCGTGATCAGCTTGGCCTTCGTGATGCCGCCCACACCGGCGAGGCCCGACACGGACGCGAACGCCGCGTCGCTACGGCGGTCCGGCGCTGGTGACTCAGGCCTGGGGCCGGTAGGTCGTCATATACATCCGACCTCCGCCCAGAGACGTCCGTGAGGTCCCCACGTCCTGGATCCAGGTGATGACTGCGTAGCGGGACGACGCGGCAACGCTGAGCGTGAGCGCGTCGAGTGACCGGGTCGGTAGCGGGCTGAGCGCCGTCCAGCCGCGGCCGACGGGGTGGAGAGCGAGACGCACGCGAGACTGTCGCCCCCGCGTCTCGGTCCAGGCGGCCAGCGCCCGGTCGGACAGGGCCATCGCCGCGGGCGGCCAGGCGAGCCAACCGCTCGCCGAGAGCGTCCGCGCCGTGGAGAACGCTCCGCCCGCACGCCGGGTGCTGGTCTTCACGACGGCAGTGCCGGACCGGGTTTCCAACCACAGCGCGACATTCGTGCCGCCGGCAGGGATCGCGAGCGCGAGACGATCAGAGAAGGTGGCGTCCTCGTTGCCTGGTGGTCCGGTCGCCGCGAGCGGGACGAAGGCCTGGAACGTGTCACCGGCACCGAGCGGGGCGAGCCGCTGTTCGATCGGGGTCTGGCGCCACGTGACGGCTGCGCCACCTGGTCCGCTCGCGGCTCCGGGGCCCGAGATCCAGTAGCTGAGCGTGGCGAGTTCGGCGGTCGAACTGAACCTTGCTGCCCCCGTGGCGAGCGTCGCGGCCAGGATGCGGGCGGGAGCTAGCGGCCCCTGCGGTGCGGGAGGAGGCTGCGGCGGGCTCGGGGTGTCCAGCCAGGCGACGACGATCGTTCCATTCGGCGCGACGGTGACCGCGGGCACGTCTTGCCGGCTGTCGCCCAGCGTCTGCGACGCACCGAACGGGCGCCCTGGCGCGGCAATGGCGACCTGGACGCCTGTCCCCAGTCGCCAAGTGACCACGGCTCGGCCGCTCGCCGTTACGCCCACGCCACCGAGTGCCCGCGCTCGCGACACGGTCTGCACCCGTCCGAAGTTGTGGCCCGGACGCGCGACGGCGACACGCAGCACCGTGCCCGCGGTCCAAGCCGCCACAGCGGTGCCATCGGCACCGACGCCGACCGTCGGGGCACTCACGAACCCGCTCGCCAGGCGCACGGGCGTCCCAAGGTCGCGCACGCCACCCAGCCGAGCCCGCAGCGACCAGTCCCGCGACCGACGTGCCGGGGAGACGTAGCCCGCCATCAGCACAGCGGTCCGACCCCCGCCCGCCGCCACGTCAGTCTGCTGAACCTGCATGCCGCGTGGCGACACGGGCACCGGCGTGGTCACCCGGGCCTGCGCCAACGCCCCGCCCATCAACGCGCCGGCACAGCAAGCTGAGGCTACGAGCGCTGCACACGTCGTATTCGAACGGATGGACCGGAGCATGAGCACCACCTCTGACTTGACGGGGTGTCAACCAGTTGAAACACGCCCGCACGCGCACGGTTGCGCCGCACCCCGACGCTACCCCGGCCCAGCACGTACAGCAACGGGGCTCGCTACCCACCAACTGCGGGAAGAAGCTGGCTGCGATGAGCCCGAACCAGCGGCGCCACTCGTCGCGTCACGCGCGGCGTGGCGAGCCGCCACCGCTTCGCGCGACAAGCGGTAGGCAGTTGCTCACACGCGAGCGGGGAGTCGGCGCTGCGGGAACCGCTGGGACTGCTCCTACCCTCACCTCGTCACGGCGAACGGGAGGAGATGATCTTGATGGAGGCCGAGGTTTCGATCCACGGTGGCACCCCGGAGTCTCGTGACCTCTACGGGAGGATCCAGCGGGCGATCGGACTGACGGAGCGACTCAATCGCATCCCGTTCGAGGAGCGAGACGCGATTCACCAGGCCTGGAGCGAGCTGACCGGCACGGCCGTCGATGCGACGTTCGCGCTGATCCCGCCGGTGTACTCCGAGCATGGGCTCAGCATTCGCGTCGGCCGCAACGTGTTCATCAACCAGGGGTGCACGCTCAACGACATCGGCGGTATCGAGATCGGCGATGACGTCATGATCGGCCCTCGGGTGAGCCTGATCACCTCCGGCCATCCGGTCGATCCGAATCAGCGGCGCAAGCAGATCGTGGCAGCGCCGATCGTCATCCAGCGAAACGTGTGGCTCGGTGCCGGCGCCATGGTCTTGCAGGGCGTGACGATCGGAGAGGACTCCGTGGTCGCGGCCGGCGCGGTCGTCACCCGCGACGTCCCGCCTAGAACGCTGGTCGCGGGGGTCCCGGCGCGGGTATTGAGGTCAATAGACGCAGGCGGCGACGCGTCTGATCCGTCCAGCTGACCAAGGTCGGCCAGCCCGCCGGGGCGGTTGTGCACCGCGGAGTCGATAGGAGCATCGTGACCGCCGCGGACAGGCGCGGTCGAGACCTTCTCGAAGTGGAGCTTCTCGCTGGTATCGACGTTCATCACCGTGCCTGCTGCAGTCAGCTTCGCCTACGGCACATTGGCAGGGACCATGGCCGGACGACTGGAACTCGCTCTCGCGGCGAGCTTCATCTGGGCCGCGTGGGTACGCAGCCCGCGACTTGGTATCCACGCTGACGGCGGTGAGTCCGGTGTTCGCGTGCAGCGCTGGTTTCGCTCGACCAACCTGACGTGGAGGGAGGTCCGCAGGTTCGAGGTCGTCCAAGGCTGGTCATACGTCGTGGCAACAGACGGGCGACGCATCAGCTACATCGCGCTAGTCAGCCCACCAGTCGCGCTGGCCATCGACGTCTTCGCGCGGAGCCTCGCCGAGATTGGGCGCGCCGATGACGAGGATCTCGAGGCCCTTCGGCCCGGCCTCGTAGCCTCGCCACGTACCGGGCGGGACGCGCACCGCGTCCCATTCCTTGAGCTCGACGATCTCGTCGTCGACCTTCATCCTCCCGCTCCCGCGCAGGACCACGTACACCTCCTCC
>JADGPM010000348.1 GCA_017882425.1 Solirubrobacteraceae bacterium | reverse complement strand
GTCGGCAACCGAGGTCCCGAGCGAGCAGGCCTTCGGCCGGCGCTTCCCGTTCCTGCGGGTGATCGTCATCTGGATCGTCAACGCCGCGACGCTCTACCTGCTCGCCGCGGTCATGTCGGGGTTCAACATCAAGAACGCGGGCGCGGCGTTCGTCGCCGCGGCGATCATCGGCCTGCTGAACGCGCTGCTGTGGCCGTTCGTGATCCGCATCGCGCTGCCGTTCACGGTGCTGACGCTCGGGCTCGGCGTCCTGGTGCTGAACGGGGCGCTGATCGCGCTCGTCGCCGCGATCTACCCGTCGATCGAGATCCGCAACGTCGCCAGCGGCATCGTCGTCGCGTTCGGGCTCACGCTCGCGACGACGATCGTCACCTCGCTGCTGGCGATCGACGACGACGACTTCTTCTTCCGCAACGTCGTGCGCAAGCGGATCAAGCCGATCGAGGGCATGGGCGACACGCCCGGACTCTTCTTCCTGGAGATCGACGGCCTCGCCCACGCCGTCGTGCAGCGCGCGATCCGCGACGGCAACGCGCCGACGATGGCCCGCTGGCTGCGCGAGGGCTCGCACACGCTGCTGCGCTGGGAGACCGACTGGAGCTCGCAGACCGGCGCCTGCCAGGCGGGCCTGCTGCACGGCAACAACCACGACATGCCCGCGTTCCGCTGGTGGGAGAAGGAGACCCAGCGCGCGATCGTCACGAACCACCCCAAGGACGCCGCGGAGATCGAGCGCCGCCAGTCCGACGGGCGCGGCCTCCTGTACTCCCAGGGCGCCAGCCGCGCGAACATCCTCTCGGGCGACGCGCCGCACTCGCTGCTGACGATGTCGACGGCGCTCCAGCGCGGGCGCGGGCGGATCGGGCAGGACTACTACGCCTACTTCGCCAACCCCTACTCGGTCCTGCGCACCGCGCTGTTCGCCGTGCGCGAGGTCTTCGTGGAGCTCTCGGCCGCATCCCAGCAGCGCCGCCGCGACGTGCAGCCGCGGATCGAGCGCGGCTTCACCTACGCGCTCATGCGCGCGTGGGCGACGATCATCCAGCGCGACCTGCAGGTGGCCTCGATCATCGGCGACCTCGCCGCCGGGCGCCCCGTCGCGTACACGACGTTCCTCGCCTACGACGAGGTCGCCCACCACTCCGGCGTCGAGCGCGCCGACACGCTCACGGTGCTGCGCCACGTCGACCGCGAGCTCGGGCGCATCGCCGCCGCCGCGCGCGAGGCCCCGCGGCCCTACCACTTCGTCGTCCTCGCCGACCACGGCCAGTCGCAGGGCGCGACGTTCCTGCAGCGCTACGGCGAGTCGCTCGAGCAGGTCGTCGAGCGCGCCTGCAACGCCCCGTCGCTGGCGCTGACCGAGGGGCACGACAGCGGCTACCAGTTCCTCGACGCGTCGGTCACCGAGGCCAGCCAGGCCGACACGCGCACCGGGCGCCTGCTCGCGCGCGCGACGAAGGGCCAGACCGTCGACGACACCGTCCTGCTCGGGCCCGAGCGCCGCGAGCACGAGGCGGAGATGAAGGCCGCCGCGACGACGCCCAAGGGCGAGGAGCCGCCGGAGATCGTCGTCATGGCCTCCGGCTGCCTGGGGCTCGTCTCCTTCCCGCGCGAGCCCGGCCGCGTGACGATGGAGCGCCTCGAGGAGCGCTACCCCGCGCTGCTGCCGACGCTGCTCGAGCATGACGGCATCGGGTTTGTGCTCGTGCGCTCGACGGACTGCGGCGCCGTCGTGCTCGGCCCGCGCGGGCGCCACGAGCTCGACACGGGCGTCGTCGAGGGCGAGGACCCGCTGGCGCCGTTCGGCCCGAACGCCGCGCACCACGTCAAGCGCACCGACGCCTTCCCGCACTGCGCGGACCTCATGATCAACAGCACCTACTGGCCCGAGAGCGACGAGGTCGCGGCGTTCGAGGAGCTCGTCGGCTCGCACGGCGGCATGGGCGGCGAGCAGAGCTTCCCGTTCGCGCTCGTGCCGAGCGGGTTCGCGCTGCCCGAGCAGCCCGTCGTGGGCTCCGAGGAGATGCACCGCCACATGCGGCGCTGGCTCGCCGACCTGGGACAGACCGACTACGCCGCGATCGAGGCTCCCGCGCAGACGCCGGAGCTGCCTCCGGCTACGAGCTGAGCTCGCGCGCCAGCCGGTAGGCCAGCGCCTCGAGCTGGAGCTCCTCGCCGACGTTGACCGCGAGCGTCGCGCGGGTCTCGTCGACGAGCGCCACGGCCGCGCGCAGGCGGTGGACGTTGCGGCCCTCGGCGTCCTCGCGCAGCGCCGGCAGGCGGTCCGTCGCGTGGACGAGGTCCTCGGCGCCGTCGAGGACGCAGGCGACGTCGCGCAGCCACAGCCCGCTGAGGCGCAGCGCCTCGTCGAGCGCGCCGCGGCTCGCGCGCCGGTGCGCGCGCTTGGCCTCGACGCCGCCGTCGCGCTCGGCCTTCCTGCGCTCGCGCTGGGGGAGGTAGTCCGCGTCGGCGGCGACGCGCTCCTCGACCGTCTTCTGGGCGGCCTCGCCGAGCGCCCTCGCGCGCTGCAGCAGCGCCGTCCACGGGCGCTTGGAGAAGTCGTCGCGCAGCGCGGCGCGCGCGTAGTCCTCGGCGGCGCCGCGCAGCGCCGGGCCGTCGCCGAGCGCGAGCGCCAGCGCACGGGTCGCGTCCCCGAGTGCGAGCCGCCCGCAGGCGCGCGCGCTGTCCGGCGGCACGCCGTGCCGGCCCAGGCGCTCGGCCAGCTCATCGGCGCTCGGGGCGTCGAAGCGCACCGGCAGGCAGCGCGAGGCGATCGTCGGCAGCACGTCGCTGGGGCGGTCGGTGAGCAGCACCAGGTGCGCGAAGGCCGCGGGCTCCTCGAGCGTCTTGAGCATGCTGTTGGCGGCGCGGTCGTTCATCGTGTCGACGCGCTCGATCACGAACACGCGCCGCGCGGCCTCGAACGGCGTGCGCGAGGCGGCGCTCACGACCGGTCCCTCGACGTCCTCCTTGCGCAGCTCGTGCGCGCCGCTCGGCACGACCCAGGTGAGGTCCGGGTGGCTCCCGCGAAGCACGCGCTCGCGCGTGCGCTGGGGATCGGGCGAGCCCTCGGCGAGCAGCTCGGCGGCGAACGCCCGCGCAGCAGCGGACTTCCCGGCCCCGGCGGGCCCGTGGAAGAGGTACGCGTGCGAGGGTTCCCCGGCGGGGGGGACTGCGGCGTCCAGGACGGCGCGGGCGTGGGGGTGGCGCTCGAGGCCGGGCAGGCTCATTGCGCTTCGACTCTACGGGTATCGTCGGCGCCCGCATGCCGGGGCGCCTGATCACGATCGAAGGACTCGACGGGTCCGGGAAGACGACGCTCGCGGCCGGGCTGCTCGACGTGCTGCGCGCCGCCGGCCGTGCCGCCGAGCTGCTGCGCGAGCCCGGCGGGGTGGAGGTCTCCGAGCGCCTGCGCGCGCTCGTCAAGGACCCGGCACTGACGGTGGGCGCACGCGCCGAGGCGCTGATCTACGCCGCGGCCCGGGCGCAGCTCGTGGAGGAGGCGCTGCGCCCGCTGCTCGCAGGCGGGACGTGGGTGCTGCTCGACCGCTTCGTCGACTCCTCGCTGGCCTACCAGGGCGGCGGGCGCGGCCTGGGCGTCGCGGAGATCGCCGAGCTCAACCGCTTCGCCACGCGCGACCTGACGCCCGACCGCACGCTCTACCTGCGCGTCGACCCGGCGGTCGGCCGCGAGCGGACCGGCAGGCGCCTGGAGGGGTTCGACCGCCTCGAGCTCGAGGGCCGCGCGTTCTTCGACGCGATCGCGGCCACGTACGACGAGCTCGCCGCCGCCGAGCCGCAGCGCATCCGCGTGCTCGATGCGGGGCAGGCGCCCGAGGCTGTGCTCTCCGGCGCCGTCGCCGCGCTCGCGGACCTGCTGAGCGCCTGACGCGCGCGGATGAAGCCCGGCGCTAGCCTTCGCGCCGTGTCCCGGCTGCCGCACACCACGCTGCTGATCGCGCTCGCGCTCGCGAGCGCGCCCGCGGGCGCGCTCGCGGCGACGTCCTCGACGACGACGACCGCCCCGCAGTCGGTCGAGCCGATCCCCGGCCAGGTCGCGCCCGCGCCGACGACCACGACGGCGCCGACCACGACGCTCCCGCCCGCCAGCGAGACGACGACCCCGGCCACCGGCACCACGGCGCCGCCGTCGACCTCGACCAGCACCACGCAGACGACGCTCACCCCCGAACAGCAGCAGGCGCTCGCCAACGCCAAGCAGCAGCAACAGCAGCAGAGCACCGACAAGGGCCCGACGGCGCTGGCGATCGCCGCGATCGTGCTCTGCGTGATCGTGCTGCTCGCGGTCCTCTTCTGGATCCTGTGGCGCGTGCGCGGATGGGACCCGCGCTGGATGCGCCGCTGGCGCCACGCGACCGCCGAAGCGGGCTGGCGCCTGGGCCTCGGCTGGGCCGAGTTCCGCGACTTCCTGCATCTGGGCCGCTAGCAGCGAGCGCGCTGGAGGGTTCCGTGCAGCGGCAGGAGCGCTGCGCGCGCGGCCGAATCCCCACGGGTGGCCGACGAGCGACCTGAACGCCCCGCCCGGCGGGTGCGCATCCCGAGGAGGCGCGAGACCCCGATCGAGCTCGCCGAGCGGATCGGCGACGCCTACGGGCTCGTCCTCATCCTGATCCTGACCACGTTCGTCGTGGTGATGACGCTGCCGCCCGAGGGCTCGGGCGGGCGCGTCGCGGCGGTCGCCGTCGCCGCGCTGACGGCGATCATCGCGCTGACGAGCTCCGACGTGCGTCCGGCACGCGTGCGGTTGGCCGTGGTCCTCTCGATCATCAGCGTGGTCGCGGCTGTGGTCGCCGAGACCGCGCACGTGCACGCGCTGCTCGGCGTCGCCTTCGTCATCGACAGCCTGCTGCTGACCGTCGCGGCCGCCGTCGTGCTGCGCCGGGTCGTTTCCCCGCGCGTGGTCGACTTCCGCACGATCCTCGGCGCGATCAGCGTCTTCACGCTGCTCGGCCTGCTGTTCGCGTTCCTCTACATGGCGTTCGGCCGCTGGTCGGGCACGCCGTTCTTCACGGGCGTCCCACACCCGAACGCGAGCGCCTACGTGTTCTTCAGCTACACGACGCTCACGACGACGGGCTACGGCAACCTCGTGCCGGCCGGGACCGTCGGGCAGTCGTTCGCGGTGCTCGAGATGCTCCTCGGCCAGGTCTTCCTCGTCACGCTCGTGGCCGGCCTGGTGAGCCTGTGGCGCCCGGGCGCGGCGGGTCGCAGCGGGCAGGCCGACACGCCGGCGGGCTGACCCCCGGCGGCTCAGCCGACGGGGGTGCGCCCGCGCTCCCAGCCGCTGCGGGCGCGGTCGAAGGCCTCCCAGTCCAGGCCGGGCGGCTGCGGGCGCGGTCGCCGCGGCCGGCCGCCGCCGTCATCGTCGTCGCCCTCGTCGGGCGGGTCGGCGATCGGGCCGCGCAGCCAGCGCAGCGCCAGGCCGGCGGCGGCGAGCGCGCCGCAGACGAGGTACCCGGCGACCAGCGAGCGATGGATGCACAGGGCGCCGATCGCGAGGTCGGCGAGGATGACCCCGAGGCCGAGCGTCAGCGCGCCGCGCAGCAGGCGCGGGCCGCGCGGCGGACCGACCACCCCGGCGGTGAGGACGGCGATTGCGGAGCAGGCGGCGAGGGGCAGCACGGTCATCGGTCCAGGCGATACGCGTCAGCCGGCGCCGCCGACCATCGTCTGCAGGCGCCGCATGCCGGCCAGCCAGCGGTCGTAGTCGCTGCCCTTGCGCCGGTAGAACTCGAGCACCTCGGGGTGGGGCAGGATCAGGAAGTGCTCCTCGCGCAGGCCGGCGACGACGATCTCGGCGCACTCCTCCGGCGTCAGCACCTGCCCGGCCGCCTTGACCACCGCGGTCGCCGTCGCGCCCATCGGATCGCCGCTGTTCTCGCCCGCATGCAGCAGCGGCGTGTCGACCGCCATCGGGCACAGGCAGCTGACCCGCACGCCGCGCTCGCCGTAGGTCACCGACAGCCACTCGGCGAACGCCACTGCGGCGTGCTTGCTGACGGCGTAGGGCGCCGAGCCGATCTGCGTGAGCAGGCCGGCGGCCGAGGCGGTCGTGAGGAAGTAGCCGCTGCCGCGCTCCAGCCAGCGCGGCACGAGCTCGCGGGCGGCGTAGACGTGGGCCATCGTGTTGACCTGCAGCGAGAGCTCCCACAGCTCGTCCGGCGTGTGCTCGTCGGTGCCCGCGCCGACGCCGGCGTTCGCGCAGTACAGGTCGACCGGGCCGAAGGCGCTCTCGGCGCGGTCGATCGACGCCGCGACCTGCGCCTGATCGGTGACGTCGCATGCCAGGCCCAGCGCGCGCTCGCCGATCTCGGCGGCGACCGCCTGCGCGCCGGCCTCGTCGACGTCGCAGACGACGACCCCTGCGGCCCCGTCCGCGGCGAAGCGCTCGGCCAGCGCGCGGCCGATGCCCGAGGCGCCGCCCGTGACGACGATGACTGCTCCGGAGGGGTCCATCGGCGGAGCCTACAACCGGTCCGCGGGCGCGCGCCGCAGCTCGGATTCCCGCCGCCCGACCCCCTATCCTCAATGGTGTATTCCCAGTCGCTCACGGGCATGTCGCAGCCCCGGCCGGAACCCGCGGATCGGGGTTCCGTCCGGCGCCGGTGAGAGGGTCCGCTGTTACCCCCAAAGGGCGTCGGCAGAGGCCGCAAACAGCGAGAAATCGCGGCGAAGGAGAGGCAGAGGACAGATGGACATCACCCCGCAGAGCACACAGACGACCCTTGTGGAGGACGTCAGTCCCGGGCGGGCGATGACCATCTCGCGAAGGTTCACGCAGCCGGGCGTGCACCCGTTCGACACCGTCGAGTGGGAGCTGCGCGACGCGCGGATCGGCCACGGCGACAAGGTCGCCTTCGAGCAGCTCGGCGTCGAGTTCCCC
>JADGPM010000097.1 GCA_017882425.1 Solirubrobacteraceae bacterium | reverse complement strand
GCGCGGCGCGGGCGGCCGGGCACTCGCGATCGGGTTCGGCCTCGGCGCGGTCGGCTACGCCACGCAGGCCGGGCTGTTCTTCGCCGCACTGCAACGCCTCGATGCGTCGCTGCTCGCGCTGGTCCTCGGCGCCGCCGTGCTGATCGCCTCACCGACACGGACCTCATCGCCGGTGCCTCCTGACTGAGAGGGGCGCATCGTGAGCACTGTCGGCAACGGCAGCGTGTGCGTCACTGCGGCCGCGTTCCCCGGTCACGGGCGGGGATGGCGGTACCGTCGTCCCCGTGCGGCGCGATTCCCTTCGTCCGGCAGCGCGGCGGCGGTGCGTGACGTCCGGCCCGGGCCTCGCCGCCGCGGTCGCTGCGGGCGCTGCGGCGCTCATCGCCGGCTGCGGGTCGGGGAGCGGCTCCGCTGCGCGGACCACCACGATGGGAGCCGCGCCGGCAGGCACCGTGGCGACGGGCAGGACCACGACCGGTGCCGCGTCGGCGCCGCCCCCATCCTGCGGCGCGCGCGGGTTCGGCGCGGGCACCGCACGCCACACGCTCGTCAGCGATGGCTTCGGGCGCAGCTTCCGCCTCGAGCTGCCGCCCGGATACGACGGCCACCACCGGCTCCCGCTGGTGCTCGCCTTCCACGGCTATCAGGGAAGCGCCGACGACTTCGAGCGCTCCACCGGACTCGAGCGGGAGGGCGCGCGCCGCGCGGTCATCGTGGCGACGCCCGACGGCGTCGCACACCAGTGGAACTTCGTGCGCCGCGGCGCCGTGGGCCCCGACGACGTCGCGTTCTCGGCGCGGCTGGTCCGGTTGCTGGAGCACGACGCGTGTGCGGACTCCGCACGCGTCTACGCGACGGGCATCTCGGACGGCGGCGACATGGCCGACACGCTCGCGTGTGCGCTCCCGGCGACATTCGCGGCGGTCGCCCCGGTCGCCGCGAGCGTGAGCCCGGTGCCGTGCGCGCCGGGCTCGAGCGTGCTCGAGATCCACGGCACCGGCGACCCGATCGTGCCCTACGAGGGGGGCGGAGGCGACCGGCCGCCGCCCTTCAACGGGACCGAGGCGCAGCCCGTCTCCCGGCGCATGGCGCGCTGGGCGACCCTGAACCGCTGCGCAGCGGTGCCGGGGCGCGCGGCGGTGGCCTCGGGCGTCGTGCGCTCCCTGTGGCGCTGCCCGGCCGGGGTCGGGGTCGAACTGCTGACGATCGTCGGCGGGGGTCACACGTGGCCCGGCGGCGTGCCGGACCCCAGGCTGGGTGCGACGAGCACGGCGATCAGCGCGAACCGCGCGATCCTGCGGTTCTTCGCCGCCCACCGGCGCTGACGCCGGCCGGCGCCGGGGCGCTCTCAGCCCGGGCGGGCGGGCGCGGGCGGACGGCGCCCGGCGACGACGCCGCCCTCGTGATCGAGCAGGCTGAGGTCCACGTCGTCGAAGCCGGCGGAGATGAGCGCGGCCTTCCACCACGGTCCGTCGGACGGGTGCTCCCAGCGGCGCGACGCATAGCGACCGGCGTTGCGCAGCAGGCGCACGGCGCCGGGGACGCCCATCCGCAGCATGGCCCGGCTCTTCTCGCGCAGGACCTGCCGGTCGCGCGCATCGTTGAGTCGCACCCGGAACATCATGTCCCCCACGACCAGGCGGCCCCCGGGCCGGAGCACGCGGTGGGCCTCGGCGAGCGCCAGCCGCTTCTGCGGGTCGGTGAGATGGTGGTAGCAGTAGTTCGACACGACGGCGTCCGCACTGGCGTCCTCGAGCGGCAGCGCGACCGCGGACGCCGTGATCACGTGCACGTTGTGCAGGCCCGAGGCGGCGGCCACGGCCTCCAGATGCCGGCCCATGGCCGGCGAGATGTCGACGGCCCACACCGTGCCGGCGCGTTCGGCCGCAGCCATGGCGAGGAGCCCGGTGCCCGCCCCGACGTCGACGACGACCGCTCCGTCGCCGAGGTCCGCCGACGCGAGGATGTGGTCGCGCAGGGCCTGGAACCCGGCACTCTCGGCGACCTCGTCGGCGTGGGCGACGTAGTCGTCCCAGTTCTTTGCGCTGCGCACCAGTCCGGTGTACCGCCGCCCGATAAGGCTCCGCTGGCCGGGCGTTGGTATCGGATTGTCCGCGGCTGAAGGACGGCGAACAGGCGCCTGCTCAGCCACGCCCACGGGCTCGTGGTAGGCGTTGCAGCGGCATACCGCCGCCCCACCTCCTACATTGACGCGCGTGCCGCACGTCCGTTGCTGCCTGCTCCTGGCGGTGCTGGCCCTCTCTCTGACCGCTGCGCAGGCCGGCGCGATGACCAGCCACGTCGGCTGGCCGCGGATCGACGGCATGCTGCTGATGAACAAGCTCGATCAGAGCCGGCCGCTGGACGCGCGGCCCGGGCACGACCCCTTCGACGGGCGCGACGAGAGCTACTCCTGCGACGGCCTGCACCGCATCTCCTCGTGCGTGTGCCCGCCCGGGCGCGGCGGCTGCCGGCTCGGCGCGGTGAGCGTGCCGAGCGTGCCGCGACACAACATGCTGCTCGGCGGGCACGGCAACGACCTCATCCACGCCGGCCCGTGGGGCGACGTGATCTGGGGCGACTACAAGTACCCCGGCGACGGCGACACCGCCCAGCCGAGCACGCAGTTCGACCGCATCTACGGCGGCCCCGGCCCGGATGTCATCTACACGAGCCACGGGCACAACGCGGTCGTCGGCGGGGGTGGCGCGGACGTCATCCACGCCCACTTCGGGTACGGCACCATCACCTGCGGCGCGCAGGCGACGCTGTACATCAGCCACGCCGCCCGTAGACGCTACGCGCTGCGCGACTGCCCGCGGGTCAGCGCGTAGCCGTCACGCCGTGAACGCTCGCTGAGCTCGCGGCCCGGGCGGCACTGCGTCCGCGTAGGCTGCGCGTGTGGACGCCGTGAGGCTCGCCGACCTGTCCTGGCCTGTGCTCCGCCGAGTGATCGAAGGCCACGCGCTGATCTACCGCGCGCCCGCCGGGCTCGTCGGTCACCGCTTCCCCGGCACGCCCCCCAACGGATCCCGCTCGTCGCCCTCGAGCCGCGAGCCTCACCGCCGATGACCGTCCCTGCCCGGGCGAGCGCCGCGGCGGCCTGACCGTGGATCCGGCCGCGCCGGCCGGCGCGTGGAACTGGTGCTGTGGTACGGAAAGGCAGCGCAGGCGCTCGGAGAGGACGACGAGGCACGCCGTGCCTACCGTCGCGCGCTCGAGCTCGAGCCCACCGACCAACCCACAGATGCCGCCGAACTGCTCGAGGAGCTCGACGGCGAGGGCGGCTGAGATGACGGGGCTCCGACGTCGACGCTCGAAGCGCCCGACGTGCGGGCGCGCAGCGGCGTGCCGATCGTCTACGGCCTACCGAGCCCAGCGGCCGAGGAGTCCGAGTGGCGCGGCGACATCGTCCTGGGCGGCTGCATCGTCCGCCCGGGACAGCCCAACCGCGCCTGCACGGCCTGCGGCCACCGCTGGACCGGAGGACCGGCGGCGCGGCTCGCGCGCGCTCCCTGGTCGAAACCCCGGTGACCCGTGGCCCCTGCCGAGACGCCGCGGCCGAGTCCGACACGTCACGGCGCTCAATGCATTCCGGCCCCCACTCACTGTGTTGCCAGGGCGCGCCGACTGCTCCTGAGCCCTCCGGCCTTGATGAGATTCGCCCGACCTGACCCCTTCAGGACACCCGGCTACTCGGGTCGCCGTTGCCACTTAGTTGCCGGTGGAGCCATCCGGGGGCGGAATCCCCAGTCGGTCGGCCAGCTCGCACCCTGGCCCATTCATGGACACCCGGGAGCTGAACGGGCCAGGGCAATCCCACGAGATGCGCGGGTAGTCTTCCCCGGCATCGCGATGCGTCCAAAGCTCTGCGCGACGCCGCCTGCGTCACCGAGAAGTTCGAGGTGCTCACCGCCGGCTGCGGTGCGAGGTCAACGTCTAGCCTAGAGCCGCGGGATGCTTCCACGCAGGCGTCCGGAGCAGGTCCGGTACTTGCGCGTCGCCTGGAGCACCTGGCCGTCGGTCGTCACCGCGGTGACGCGGACCCTGTAGGTGCCCTTTGCCAGTCCG
>JADGPM010000096.1 GCA_017882425.1 Solirubrobacteraceae bacterium | reverse complement strand
CCGCTGCGCACGGCTGCGCGAGCCGAGCGGGCCGGCGAGCACGCTGTCCAGGCGCTCCCCCGCCTGCTCAGGCGTGATCTGCAGGTCCATGCTCGACATCCTGCCCGTGCTGCTCGGCGCGCTCGCGCCTGCGGGCATCGCGTTCGACGACGATCAGCAGGATCACGACGCCGCCCGTGATGCAGAGGTCAGCCAGGTTGAAGGCGGGCCAGTGCGGGAGCTTGATGAAGTCCGTCACCGGGCCGACCGTGATCCGATCCACGACGTTGCCCAGCGCGCCGCCGATCAGCAGGCCCGTCGGCAACCACACGAGCGGCGTGTCCAGATGCGTGGCGAAGTAGACGATCAGCGCGAGCAGGGCGAGCGCCACGAGCAGCCCGACGACGAGCGCGTTGCCCGAGAAGCGCCCGAAGGCGACGCCGTGGTTCTCCACGTGGACGAGCCGCAGCGTGCTGCCGAGCACGTCGCGCGTCTCTGCGGGCCCGATCCTGTGGCGCACGAGCGCCTTGACAGCCTGGTCCACGACGAGCACGAGCGCCGTCGTGAGGGCGGCGAGCGCGACGACGCGCGTGCGGTCCACCGGCGCGCTACCCGTGGATCAGGCCGGTGATGAGGCCACCGACGATCGTCAGCACGAGGATCGCGACGATCGGGCTGATGTCGAGCGGCCCGATCGGCGGGATGATCCGGCGGAACACCCGCAGGTACGGCTCGCAGACCTGCCGCAGGAAGTCGATCACGGCGTTCAGCGTGCGGTTGTAGGGCACGCGCCCGCCGAACGAGAAGAACAGCGACGACAGGATGTAGATGAAGATCAGGACGACGTAGACCCCGATCAGCGTCGACAGGTAGTCGGCGATCTGCGTCCGCGCCGAGGCGAGGATCAGGGCCGTGCTCACGCGCCGGCCTCGAGCACGGCGTCCATCGCGTCGTCGAGCGCGGCGCGCACGCCGCCGGCCTCGAGCGCCGCCAGGCCACGGGCGGTGACGCCGCCCGGCGAGGTGACGGCCCGGCGCACGGCGAGCGTGTCCATGTCCTGCGCGCGCAGCAGCGCCATGGCGCCCTCGAGCGCGGCGCCGACGAGGCGGGCGGCCTGTGGCGCGGGCAGGCCCTTGCGGACGGCCGCGTCGATCCATGCCTCGGAGATGACCGCCGCGTAGGCCGGCGCGACACCGGCGGTGGCGGTCACGATGCCGAGGTGCCCCTCGGTGAGCACGAGCACCTCGCCCACGCGCTCCAGCAGCGCGCGGACGACCTCGAACGCCCCGGGGTCGCCGGCATCGTCGTCGACGAGGCCGATCGCCCCGCGCTGCACCGCGACGGCGGTGCTCGGCATGAAGCGGTAGACGCGGGCGTCCGGGTAGGCCGCGCGGACGCGCGAGAGGGCCACGCCGCCCAGCAGCGTCAGGACGAGCTTGCCGGCGGCGTCGACGTCGCCCGCGACGTCCTCGAGCTGGCCGGGCTTGTGGCACAGGACGATCGCGTCGGCGGCCGCGAAGACCTCGGCGTTCGTCGCGACCGCCTGGCCGCCGAGCTCCGCGGCGAGCGCCTGCGCCCGCGCGGCGTCGACGTCCGAGCACACGATCGGGTCACTCAGGCCGCGCGCGAGCGCCGACGCCATGTTCCCGCAGCCGACGAACCCGATCCTCATGGGAACAAAGGTATCCACACCCACGTGTCCCGGCGGTGTGGGCGAGCTATCGCGGATGGATCAGGGCGCACCGTGCCGGGGCCCTGTACTTCACGTACGGGTCCCGGCCACGGGGTGGCCTGGGGCGCCGCAAGACCCGCCCACACCGTCAGGACTGATTGAAGAAACCCTTTTCGATCAGCTGGGCGCGCTCTTCGGCCGAGATCTCGACGTCGCGCGGCGTGAGCATGAAGACCTTGTCGGCGATGCGCTGCATGCCGCCGTCCATCGCGTATGTGAGGCCGCTGGTGAAGTCGATGAGGCGCTTGCTCAGCTCGGTGTCCGTCGACTGGAGGTTCAACACGACGGGAATGCCGTCCTTGAACTTGTCGGCGACCTGCTGGGCGTCGTTGAAGCTCTTGGGGATGACGAGGTGCACGCGGCTCGTGCCGCCGCGCCCGTTGCCGCCGCGCTGGTTGGACACCGGGCGCAGCACCGTCGTCGGCCTGCCCGGCTCGTCGTCGGCGAAGATGTCGTCGATCTCGTCGCGGCGCCGGCGCGGTGCGAGGCGCTTGACGTTCGGGCGCTCGCGGTAGCGATCCTCGAGCTCGGCCTCCGGCTCGTACGGCGCGTCGTCGTCGGCGTACGGGTCTCGGTCTTCGGCAAGGCCGAAGTACACCAGCGCGCGGTGCCAGGAGTCGCGGAAGGCCATCTCACGCAGAAGGTTAGCCCTCCAGGGCCCTTCTCCTGCAAGAACTTCCCCGAAATGCGGGCTATCGGTAGAGGCGCGTGCCGATGCGCACGACCGTCGCGCCCTCTTCGACGGCGACCGCGAAGTCCTGGGTGGTGCCCATCGACAGCTCGCGCAGGCCGTGCGCCGCGGCGAGCTCGGCGAGGCGCGCGAACCACGGCCGGCTGGCCTGCGCGTCGGTGGCGAGCGGCGGCATCGTCATCAGGCCGACGACGTCGACGGGGCAGCGCGCGATGAACGCCTCGAGCTCGCCGGGCGCGATGCCGCTCTTGCCCGCCTCCCCCGCGATGTTGACCTCGACGAGCACCTCGGTGCCGGGCGGCGCGTGCCGGGCGAGCTGCTCGAGCACGGAGTCGCTGGCGACGGAGTGGATCCAGCGCACGTGCGGCAGGATCTGGCGGACCTTGCGGCTCTGCAGGTGGCCGATGAAGTCGAAGGTGAAGCGCCCCGGATGCGCCTGCACCTTGGCGACGAGGTCCTGCGCGCGGTTCTCCCCCACCAGCGTGATGCCGGCGTCCGCGAGCACGCCGAGCTCCTCGGTCGGCACGTACTTCACCGCGGCGAGGATCTCGACGCCCGCGGGGTCGCGCCCGGACCGCGTGCACGCGTCCGCGATCTCGGCCCGGACCTGGGCGAGGTTCGCCGCCACGCGGGATGCCTCGAGGCCGTGGATCAGCTCCGCCATGCGACCCCCAGCTGGCGTCCGGCCGCGTCGCTCTCGCGCCGGAAGGACCAGAGCGTCGCGGGATCCGCGCAGATCGTGCAGATCCCGACGTCCTCGACCTCCTCGACCCCGCCGGAGCGCAGCACGGCGCGCGCGACGGCCTTGAGGTCCGCGTTCGCCCCCTGTCGGACACCGGGGCCGAGGTGCGCGAACGCCGCGTGGACCTCGTCGCCCGCCTCGTAGCAGCAGACCCCCGCCCCGGGCCCGATCGCCGCCCGGATCTCCGTGCCGCCGAGCTGGCGGATCGCCGCGACGCCCGTCTCGAGGATCCCGGCCCGCAGCCCACGCCAGCCGGCGTGCAGCGCCGCCACCGCACCTGGCGCGACGAGCGCGACCGGGATGCAGTCCGCCACGCGCACCGCGCAGGCGACGTCGCGCAGGCTCGTGGCCTGGCCGTCAAAGTCGCCCTCCGCGAGCAGATCGTCCTCGCGCGCGATCACATGGACGTCCGCCTCGTGCGCCTGGCGTGCCTGCGCCTGGCGCTCCCGCGGGATGCCGGTCACGGCCTCGAGCGCCGGCGAGCGGCGCGTCGTGAAGCGCACGTGCCCGCCGGGCAGGTCGAGCGCGATCTCGCTTCCCGTCCAGGTGAACGGCGCGGGGACGTCCATCAGGTGATGTGCATCGGGACGTCCGCGAGCAGATCGCGCTGTGCGTACTCGAAGCACGCGCGCCCGGGTGCCTGCAGCGTGTCCCGCAGCATCCACGACGCGCTGCGCGCGGCGCGATCCCAGACCCACAGCCGCATCGACGCGACCTCGGTGTTCCAGCAGCGCAGGCGCTCGCCGTCGGGGTCGTCGTAGGTGACGCCGACGAGGGTCTCGCGCGGCGCGTCGACCTCGAACAGCACCCGGCGGTTGCGCGCGCGCGTCTCGGCGCGGTACTGCGAGATGCCGCTCGTCGACGTGGCGCGCAGCACGCTCAGCGGGCTCGTCGCCGCGAAGTCCTCGCCGAGCAGCCGGCCGACGACGCTCGTGTTCGGGCCGACCTCGCGCCCGAAGCGCGAGGCGACGATCGAGATGCCGTCGATCCAGTCACCGGGGCGCGGCTCGCCGTCGAGCGTCTCGAGCGCGGCCGCGTGCGTCCAGCCCCACTGGTCGGCGTGCTTGGCGCCCCACAGGTGCGCCTGCGCGCCGTGCGCACCGGAGAGCTCGATCTCGCGGCCGCCGAAGGCGACCGTCCCCGCGACGGCGATGGCCGGCTGGGGGATCACGTACATCGTCTTCGCCAGCCGGGCCCGCTCGACCAGCGGATGCACCGGCAGCCCCGGTGACGGCGCGGGGTCCCAGCGCAGCTCCCAGCGCACGTCGTCGAAGGCGCCGGCGCTGCCGCGCGCCGAGAGCTCGGCGTCCGCGAGCACCAGGCGCGCCGGGTCGGCCTCCTCGCGCAGGGCCTCGGCGCCGAAGGCGCGCTTCGTCGCAAAGCGCACGCCGTCGGGATCCATCGCGACGAACCACAGCGAGCAGTCCGCCGGAGCGTGATCGGGGGCGTGCATCGCGAAGCGGATCCAGATGCCGGTCCCGCTCGCGCCGTCGGTGAGGGTCAGGAACCACACCTCGTAGTGCCCGGGCGAGCCGTCCCAGCGCAGGGCGTTCAAGCTCATGCAGCGGAATCTCCCACATCGGCCGCGAGCGCCGCTGCCAGCTCGGCGTCGCGCCCGGCGATCTCGCCGTCGAGCTTGCGGTCCAGCGCCGCGCGCAGGCGGTGCCCGACCTGGGGGCCCTCCGGCACGCCGGCGGCGAGCAGGTCGTCGCCGCTGATCTCCAGCCGCACGTGGCGCAGCTCGTCGATCCAGCGCCGCGCGTTGCTCCCGCCCGCCAGCGCGACGGCCTCGACGGGCGCCCCGCGCGCGGCGCGGGCGATCTGGGCCGGGGTCGCGGCGGCGCGCAGCGGGGCCCCAGTCACCCAGCGCGAGGCGGCGGAGACGAGGTCGCGCTCGGCCGCGGTGAAGCCGAGATGGTCGAGCCAGCGCACGAGCAGCCCGAGCTCCATCCCGGCGGTGCACGCGGCGAGCGCCACGAGGTCGCCGCGGCCGTCCTCGGGGAGCAGGGCGAGCGCCCGCTCCGCACCGACCGGCCGCGCCGTGAAGCCCTCGGGCAGCGCGCCGGGGTTGAGGCCCGCGACCTGCTCGAAGACGGCGAACGGGTCGTCCTCGATCAGCGCGAGGCGCAGCTCGTTGCCCAGGCGCTCGCCGGAGACGGCGCCGGGCCGCGCGGCCGCGGCGAGCTCGCGCGTGTGCGGCTCGACGCTGAACCCGAGGCGCGCGGCGTAGCGCCCGACACGCCACAGCCGCGTCGGGTCGTCGCTGAAGGAGCCGTCGTGCAGGACGCGCAGGACCCCGGCATCGAGGTCGTCGAGCGCGTGCGGGACGGCCGTCAGCTCCCCGTCCGGAAGCGCCACGGCCATCGCATGGATCGTGACGTCGCGACGGCGCAGGTCCTCCTCGATGCCGGCCGGGGTGACGTCGGGGAGCGCGCCCGGAACGGCGTATGTCTCGGTCCGCGTCCGCGCGAGGTCGAACCGGCAGGCGCCGTCGAGGACCGTCGCGGTGCCGAACCGCTCGTGGGCGGTGACCGCGCCGCCGAGCGCCGCCGCGAAGCCGCCGACCTCGGCCTCGAGCGCAACATCCAGCTCGCGCGGCGCGTTTCCGAGCATCATGTCCCGCACCGCACCCCCCACCAGCCAGGCGCCGTCCGACGTCGCCGCCGCCTCGAGGAGACGCCGCCCGCAGGCGCTCTGCCGGAGCGCGTCGACCACGATGGTTGCGACCATAGGCGGCAGATGATCCCGCGAACGCGCAGGACACGTGTCATGGTGGCGGCGTTCGCGGTGCTGCTCGTCGTCGCGGGCGCCTTCGTCGCCTACGCCCTGACGCATCGCCGGCCGTCCAACGTGTCGAACCCGAGCGTCGCCTTCAGCGCGCCGACGACCACCACGCAGCCGCCCGCGCAGGATCCGAAGACGCTGGCCTTCGAGTGGCCGATCTACGGGTACACGGCGTCCCGCGCGCGCTCCTTCCCGCTCGCCACGCCGGCCCGGCCCCCGTTCGTGCAGCGCTGGGCGGTCCACGGCACCACGCTGCTGGAGTTCGGCCCCGTCGCCGGCGGCAGCTCGCTCTACGTCCTGAAGAACAACGGCGCCCTCTACGCCATCAAGCGCCGCACCGGCGTCGTCTACTGGAAGAAGAAGCTCGGCAACCTCGCCGCATCCTCCCCCGCCTACCGCCAGGGCGTCCTCTTCTGCACGATCCTCGAGGGCGCCCGGGGCTCCAGCCAGGGCCGCGTGGTCGCCTTCAACGTCGAGTACCCGCGGGTGCGCTGGTCGCGCACCCTGCCGAGCCGGACCGAGTCCTCCCCGCTCGTCGTCGGCGACACCGTCTACGTCGGGAGCGAGAACGGCACCGTCTACGCATTCCGCGCCGATGACGGGTTCACGCGCTGGACGGCGAGGGTCGGGGGGGCGGTGAAGGGCGGCCTGGCCTACGACAACGGCAAGCTGTTCTTCGGCGACTACTCGGGCCACGTGACGGCGCTGGATGCGAGCAGCGGTCGCAGGCTGTGGTCGGTCGACGGCGGGTCGGGGGCGTTCGGCCTCGGCGGCGGGCAGTTCTACGCCACCGCGGCGGTCGCGTTCGGGCGCGTCTACCTCGGCAACACGAACGGCAGCGTCTACTCGTTCTCCGAGAAGAACGGGGCGCTCGCGTGGCGCCGCAGCACCGGAAACTACGTCTACTCCTCGGCGG
>JADGPM010000095.1 GCA_017882425.1 Solirubrobacteraceae bacterium | reverse complement strand
GGCGCGCCCCCATCGACCATGCGCGCAGGCTACCGAAGGGCCCGTCCCGGCCCGCTACAGTTGCGAGTGCAACTATCTGGGAGGACGCATGGCGATGAGCGGAGTCGGGACCGCAGCCGGCGCGGCGCCGCCGCCCGAGCTGAGTTCGCGCGGCTTGGGCCGTCGCCTCGTGCAGCTGCTGGTACTCGCCGCGATCACCGCCGCGCTGATCAGCACCCTGCCGGGCCTGGACGACGTCCGCGCGCGGTTCGCCCACGCCCAGCCTGCCTGGCTCGTCGCCGCGGGGCTGCTGGAGCTCGGATCGACGCTCGCCTACGTCGTCGCCTTCCGGGGCATCTTCTGCCGGCGGCTGTCCTGGCGCTTCAGCTACGAGATCGGCATGGCCGAGCAGGCCACCAACGTGCTGCTGCCCGCGGGCGGTGTCGGCGGCCTGGCCCTCGGGGCGTGGGCACTGCGCCAGGGCGGCATGAACACCGGGCACATCGCGCGGCGCAGCGTCGCGTTCTTCGTCCTCACCAGCGCGCCGAACTTCCTCGTGGCGGCGGTCGCAGGCGGCGCGCTCGCCGCGGGCATCGCGCCCGGCTCGGGGCCGCAGGTCGTCACGCTCACGCTCGCCCTGCTGGCGGTCGCGACGATCGCGCTCGTCGCCGTGCTGCCGCTCGTCCTCGGACGGATCGGCGCGGTGGGGGCGGTCGGGGCCGACCGCAGCCGGCTGCGGCGCGCCGAGGATGCTGTGCGCCGCGGAGCCGTGACGATCTCCGATGGCGTCGCCGACGCCGCCGCGCTGCTGCGCGAGCGCAACCCGCAGGTGCTGCTCGGCGTCGCGGGCTACATGCTCTTCGACGTCGCCGCGCTCGCAGCCGCATTCGCCGCGTTCGGCACGGTCCCCACGCTGGCAGCGTTCATGTTCGCCTACGTGATCGGGCAGCTCGGCGGCCTGATCCCGCTTCCGGGCGGCATCGGCGGGACCGACGGCGGCCTGATCGTCGCCCTCTCGCTCTACGGCAGCCCGCTGTCGCTCGCGACCGCCGCCGTGCTCGCCTACCGCGCCTTCCAGCTCGGCATTCCGGCGATCCTCGGGGCCGTCGCGTTCGTCCAGCTGCGGCGCACGCTCGCCGCCTCGGACGCACCGGCGGCACTCTGCGAGCCGCTCGCCGACCCGCTCCCGCGGGTCACGCTGCCCGCGCGGGAGGGCGCGGCGGCGTAGCGCAGCGGTCAGGCGAAGTCGGTGACCGCGTAGACGGGCTTGCCGATCGTCAGCGAGGGCGCCTCGGCGTCGGCCGTCGTGAACACGCCGTAGCCGAGGTGGCGTCCGAGGTCGATGATCGCGACGACGTCGGCGCCGTCGCCCGGCCCGGGCTGCCCGACCTCGATCGCGCAGTCACGGCCTGCGACGCGGCAATCGAGCCCGCGGATGCGCCGCTCGATCGGCGGAAAGTCCGTCGATCGTCGTGCGCAGGCCATCAACCTGCCGTATTCCTGCTCTTCGAGTGCCGCGGTGATACCCGGCAGGAAGAACCCTGCTGTCCGGGCTGGGTCTGAGATCGAGGCGATCATCACATGGTACCCCCACGTAGAATCGACGCCATGGCGCTCCTCACCGCGGACCAGATCACAGCCTGGCAGCAGGGCCGCGACTGGCGGCTGGAGGGCGCGACGCTGGTGCGCGACCTCGAGGTCGCGGACTTCGCGGCGGCGATGGCGCTCGCGAACCGCATCGCCGAGGCCGCCGAGGCGGCCGATCACCACCCGGACATCCTCGTCCACGGCTGGAACAAGGTCCGCCTGACGCTCTCCACACACTCCGAGGGCGGGATCACCGCGGCGGACCTCGCGCTCGCCGAGACGATCGACGACCTCGTCTGAGCAGGCCGTCGCTGTTGGTACATTCGCCCCGGCGAACGCTCTTGCCCGACGAACCTCCTCGAAGTAGCGGCTTTCAGGCCGCGAACGCATGACCGTCCTGCTGATCCTGGCGGTCCTCCTGCTCGTGCTGGTGAACGGGTTCTTCGTCGCGTCGGAGTTCGCGCTGGTGCGGGCCAGCCGCGGCCGGCTCGACGAGCAGGCGCGCGAGGGCCTGCGCGGCGCGCATGCGGCCGTCCACCAGCAGGACGACCTCAGCCGCTACCTGGCGGCCTGCCAGTTCGGCATCACGCTCGCCTCGCTCGGCATCGGCTTCCTCGGCGAGCCGGCGATCGCCAAGCTCTTCGAGCCGCTGTTCGGCCCGCTGTCCCACGGAGCCTCCGTCGCGATCTCGGTGATCATCGCCTACGTCATCGTGACGACGATCCACGTCATCGCCGGCGAGCAGGTGCCGAAGATCTACGCGATCGTCAAGGCGGAGGACATCGCGCGGCGCTGCGCGCGCCCGCTGGGGATCTTCGAGCTCGTCACGCGACCGTTCGTCGGCGCGCTGAACACGGCTGCCAACTCGATCCTGCGCCTGATGCGCATCGACCCGACGGCGGAGTTCGACGAGGGCGGGACGCCCGAGGACCTGAAGATGCTGATCTCCCAGGCGCACATCGGCGGCAAGCTCGACGAGGGGGAGGCGGGCATGCTCGCGGGCGTCTTCCACCTGCACGAGCAGGAGGCCCGTCAGGTGATGACGCCGATCCCGGCGGTCGTGACCGTCGACGTCGCCGACGACGTCGAGACGGCGCTGCGGCGCTGCGTGTCCTCGGGGCACACGCGGCTCGTCGTCACCGAGGACGACAACGCCGACCGCGTCCGCGGCACCGTGCACTCCAACTCGCTCGCGCGTCTCTACATGGCCGACGGGCCAGGAGCCTCGATCGAGCCGCTCGTCAAGCCGGCGCTGATCGTGCCGGAGACCAAGCCGCTGGACGACCTGCTCGCCGACCTGCAGCGCGAGCGCTCGTCGCTGGCGGTCGTGGTGGACGAATACGGGCGCACGGCCGGGCTCGTGACCGTCGAGGACATCGTCGAGGAGGTCGTCGGCGAGATCGACGACGAGACCGACCCCGCCGGCGGCGCGGTCCGCCGCCTGGCCAACGGCGACTGGTTCGTGCGCGGCCACGTGGCCCTCACCGACCTGCTCGATCACGGGATCAAGCTCCCGGCCGAGAGCGACGCCTACAACTCGATCGGCGGGCTCGTCTTCGCCGAGCTCGGCCGGCTGCCCAAGCGCGGCGACACCGTCAAGGCCGACGGCTGGTCGATCCGCGTCGAGTCGGTGCGCGAGAACCGCGTTGAGGCCGTGCGGATCCGTCGCCGCGCCGTCGTCGGGCCGCCCGCGCCGTCGGCCTGAGCGACGGCCGACCCGCACCCGCCCCAGAACGCGATCGGCCCGCCTGAGGCGGGCCGATCAGTGCTTCTGGGAGGAGGTGCACTTGCGAGGTACGTTCGCTGAGCGAAGTATGCGCGGCCGGTCTCAACGCTCCCTAAATCTCTGCGCGGGGCAAGCGTGCCCGCGAACGGAACCGGCCCGCTCGAGGCGGGCCGGCCGGTGCTTCTGGGAGGAGGTGCACTTGCGATTCGTTCGCTGGATGCATCCTGGGCCACGGGGTTCAACGTTCGCTAAAGGTTCCGCCCCCAAGTTCCTAAGGATCCTGAGACCAATCTGTGAACAACATGCGACCGGCCCGCAAGGGGGAGTGCGGGCCGGTCGGGTGAAACTTCTGTGGAGGCGCGGTGCTCGCGCTGTGTGTCCCTGAGAGGATCGAAGCTTGACGCCCGGACATGAACGCAGCATGAAGCTCCCGGTAACGCTGCTTAAGACTTCTCGATGACGACCGAACTGCTGTATCTCACGGACGCGTACCTGCGCGAATTCGACGCCGAGGTGCTCGCGGTGGAGGCGCAGGGCGGCGCCGTCGCGCTGGCGCGGACGGCCTTCTTCCCGGGCGGGGGCGGGCAGCCGCATGACACCGGAACCCTGACCGGCGCGGGGCCGGTGCTGCGCGTCTCCCGCGGTGGGGACGGCGTCGTCTGGCACGAGCTCGCGCCGGGATCCACGCTGCCGGCGCCGGGAGCGATCGTCCACGGGGTGCTCGACTGGGAGCGCCGGCACCTGCTGATGCGCACCCACACGGCGCTGCACCTGCTGAACGGCGTGATCTGGCTCGACCACGGCGCCCAGGTCACCGGCGCGGACATGACGCCGGGGGCCGGCCGCGCCGACTTCTCGCTGCCCGCGATGTCCCAGGAGTTCGGCCGCGAGGTCCAGACGCGCGTCAACGCCCAGGTCGCGCTCGACCTGCCGATCCGCGTCGACTTCGTGCCGCGCGCACAGGCCGACCACGACCCGTCGCTGATCCGCTCGAAGGCGAACCTCATCCCGCGCTCGATCGACCCGCTGCGCGTCGTCGACATCGTCGGGCTCGACCGCCAGGCCGACAGCGGCACCCACGTCGCCTCAACGCGGGAGGTCGGGACCGTCCGCGTCACCGGGACCCAGTCGAAGGGCCGCGACAACAAGCGCGTGCGGATCGCGCTGGAGGGCTAGGCGCCGCCCTCGACGAGCGCGGCACACACGTGCAAGGCGGGAGCGCCGGCCCCACTGCTGCTCTTCGTCGCCGGCGGTGGGGAGCCGCGGATACCCTGCGGCGATGCACGACGCGTCACCTTCGGGTCCGCCGCTTCCCGAGCACCCCGAGCTCCGCGAGATCGCGCTGGCGATGGAGGGCGCGGGGGCTTCCGGGGACATCATGGATGCGAGATGGCGAACGGTGTTCATCTCGAGCGAGCTCGCGCGGCTGACCGGGATCGCGCCTCAGGAGGTCGGCCGCTACTACGGGGAGTCGATCGTCATCCGGCACCTGGACCACCCCATGACCTGGGGGACCGACGCGGAGACGAGCGTGACGTGGTGGCGACTGAACGTCCCGATCATGCGCCGCTACCTGCAGCCCGAGGATCCGGACTTCGATGAGGTGTTCGGCTCCGCGGCGGAGTCCGCGGCCCGAACGCGTCCGGCCGCGCACGTGCCCCGCGGCTGGCAGCACACCGTGTCGTTTCCGCCCGAGCACGGCTTCCGGCGGTCGGTCCTCCGCGACCTGACGTTCCTCGAGCTGCGCCTGGCCGGCGATGACGGGGACTTCCTCGGCGTGGCGCGCCTGGTCCGGACCGCGCTGCCGGAGGGCCTGCTGACCCGGTTGGGTCGGGGGGACCGTCGCCTGTTCGAGCGTATGGACCGGGTCAGCGAGCCCGACCGGCGGCCGGCCGGCATCCTCTTCGCCGACCTCGAGGCGTCAGGCGACCTCTCGCGGCGGCTGTCGTCACGAAGCTACTTCGACCTGATCCGCTCGCTGACCGACCTCATCGACTCGTCGGTGATCGCCCGCGACGGCATCGTCGGCAAACATGCGGGGGACGGCGGCTCGGCCCTCTTCCTCGCCGCAGACTTCGGTGGCTCGGAGTCCGGAGCGGCTCGGGCCGCGATCGAGGCGGCGCGCGCGATCCGCGACGGCGCGGCCGCCCGCGGCCCCGACGAGGTCTCCGTGAAGGTCAACGTCGGCCTGCACTGGGGCGCCACGCTGATGGTCGGCCAGGTCGCGACCGGCGGCCGGCTGGAGGTCACCGCGCTTGGCGATCAGATGAACGAGGGCGCCCGTATCGAGGCCGTCGCGAAGGGCGGCTCGATCCTCGCCTCCAAGGACCTCGTCGAGCGCCTCACCGCGGCCGACGCGCAGGCGACCGGCATCGACCCCGACGCCATCGCGTACACCCCGCTCGGCGAACTCGACGCAGCTGGCGAGAAGGCGATCCGCGATGCCGGGACGATCCCCGTCGCGGAGATCTGACCGTCACCCCCGCCTGCACTCTCCACCTTGACCTTCATCCCCCGTCCGAACCGGAAGCGGGATCGAGAGCAGCCGCGGCGAGCGTTCGGCCGGTAGCGTTGCTCGCAGGGCATCGCCAGGCGCCCGCCGACCAGCACGAATGGAGCCGACCGTGGTCGCCAGCAACAGGATCTCCGCCGTTCTCGTCTCGACCGATCTCCAGGCGAGCCAGGAGTTCTACGAGAACAAGATCGGCTTGAAGCTCGCTTCGGAGACGATCAAGAACCACCTCGTGTTCGAGTGCGGTGGCGGGACGACCCTGCTGATCTACGGCCGCGGCAGCGGCACCGAGGCCGACCACACCCAGGTGCGGTTCTGGTCCTCGGACATCGCCGAGGACGTTGCTGAGCTCACCGGCCGGGGAGTCGAGTTCGAGGAGTACGACACGGAGGCGTTCAAGACCGTCGACCACGTCGTGACCTCGCCGGGGATCGGCCGTTCGGCCTGGTTCAAGGACCCCGACGGCAACACCATCGCGCTGTTCCAGCCCGAGTGATCGCGCGGCGCAGGAGCCCGGGTTGCGCGCGTTCCTCCGAGCGTAGGGTGCGCTGGTGAGCTTCGTCGTTCCTGCAGAGGCCTACGACCGCTTCATGGGCAGGTACTCGATGCTGCTCTCCGGCCAGCTCTGCGACCTGGCGGGCGCATCGAGCGGTCAGCGAGTTCTCGACGTCGGCTGCGGCCCCGGCGCGCTGACGGCCGAGTTGGTCGCCCGGCTGGGGCCTGCCGCGGTGTCCGCCGTCGATCCCTCCGAGCCGTTCGTGGCTGCGGCCCGCGAGCGCAACCCCGCCGTCAACGTGCAGCAGGCGTCCGCAGAGCAGCTCCCCTTCCCGGATCAGGCCTTCGACGTCGCGCTCGCGCAGCTCGTCGTCCACTTCATGTCGGACCCGGCGGCGGGACTGGCGGAGATGCGACGC
>JADGPM010000094.1 GCA_017882425.1 Solirubrobacteraceae bacterium | reverse complement strand
CGTGGACGCTGAACGCCGTCGCCGCGCGGGTCCCGTGGTACGGCGTCTGGAACGCGATCGGCCAGCCGGCCGCGTCCGTGCCGGCCGGGTTCGACGCCGAGGGGCTGCCCCTGTCGGTGCAGCTCGCCGGCGGGCCGGGCGACGAGGTCACGCTCCTGCGCCTGGCCGCGGCGATCGAGGAGGCCCGGCCGTGGGCCGATCGCCGCCCGCCCGTCGACGGGCCGGTGGCGGCGGGCGCGTGAGCGACCACGAGCTGCTCGCGGCCGCCGAGACCGCCGCGCGGGCCGCGGCGGACGTGCTGCTGGCCTACCAGCGCCAGGGCGACGCCGTCGCGGTGCACACGAAGAGCTCGCCCACCGATCTCGTCAGCCAGGCCGACGTCGACGCCGAGCGCGCGATCCGCGAGGTGCTCGCGCGGCTGCGGCCCGACGACGCGATCCTCGGCGAGGAGGGCGACGACGTCGCAGGTGAGAGCGGCCTGCACTGGGTCGTCGATCCGCTGGACGGCACGATCAACTACCTCTTCGGCATCCCGCAGTGGTGCGTCTCCGTCGCGTGCGAGGGGCACGCCGGCGTCATCCTCGACCCGGTCCGGCCGGAGTGCTTCCGGGCGACGACCGGCGGCGGGGCGACGCTCGACGGCGAGCCGCTGCGCGCGTCCACGGCCGACGACCTCGCCACCGCGCTGATCGCGACCGGCTTCGGCTACGCGGCCGACGTGCGGCGCGCACAGGCCGAGCAGGTCGCCGCACTGCTCCCGCAGGTCCGCGACATCCGGCGGATGGGCAGCGCCGCGCTCGACCTCGCATGGACGGCCGCGGGGCGCTACGACGCGTTCTACGAGCGCGGCGTGCAGCGCTGGGACGTCGCCGCCGGACTGCTGCTGTGCGCCGAGGCCGGTCTGGAGCACCGCGAGCTGGAGGCCCGCGACGCCCTGCCGGCCGGCGTGCTCGTCGCCCCGCCGGGGATCATCGACGCCCTGGAGGCGATCGTCGGCTGAGCCCGGGGCCGCGGCGCCCGGGACTATTCTGCGCCCGATGCTGCACAACGCGACCGGCTGGTGGATCGAGGAGGCGGGGGCGCCCGAGGCGCTGGCGCCGCTCGACGGGCGCGCGGAGGCCGACGTCGCGATCGTCGGCGGCGGCTACCTCGGGATGTGGACGGCATGGCACCTCCTGCAGCGCGCCCCGGACACGGAGATCGTGCTGCTCGAGCGCGAGCGCTGCGGCTTCGGGCCCAGCGGGCGCAACGGGGGCTTCGTCAACGGCTACTGGGGCTACGTCCCGGAGCTCGCGCAGCGGTTCGGCCTCGAGCCCGCGGCGCGTCTGGCGCGCGAGGCGGACGCGTCGATCCACGCGATCGGCGAGTTCTGCCGCAGCGAGAAGGTCGACGCGTGGTACCGCGCGGCGCCGGAGGTCACGATCGCGACGTCCCCCGCGCAGGACGGCGCCTGGCGTGAACAGGTCGCCGGCCTGCAGGCGCTCGGGTTCGGCGACGAGGAGGTCGAGCTCAGCCCCGAGCAGGTGCAGGCGATCTGCCGCTCGCCGCTGTTCCGCGGCGCATCGATGCAGCGGACCGCCGCGACGGTGCAGCCCGCGCGGCTCGCGTTCGGCCTGCGCGCCGCCCTGCTGCGCCGCGGCGTGCGGATCCACGAGGGGACCGCGGTCGAGCGCGTGGAGCAGCACGGCAGCCACGTCGAGCTGCGCACCCCCGCCGGGCGCCTGCGCGCGCGCAGCGCCGTGCTCGCCGTCAACTGGCGCACGACGCGCTGGCCCGCGTTCGCCCGCGAGCTGGGCGTCGCCTCCAGCCACATCGTCCTGACCGAGCCCGTGCCGGAGGTCCTCGCGGAGCTCGGCTGGTCCGGACACCAGGGGCTGGCTGACCATCGCCGGCTGCTGCACTACCTGCGCACCACGAAGGACGGGCGCATCGCGTTCGGGTGGGGCGGGGGCCGGATGGCCCACGGCGCGCGCCACGACGCACACCTGGACGTCGACACCGAGGTCGTCTCGCAGATCGGCCGGACGCTGCGGCGCTTCTTCCCGCAGCTCGAGTCGCGCGAGATCACGCACGCGTGGGGCGGCCCGATCGACGTCGCCCCGCGGCGGCTGCCGATCTACCGCAGCAGCGGCGGCGTGCACGCCGGGTGGGGCTTCACCGGCCACGGCGTGGGCCCGTGCCACCTCGGCGGCCGGATCCTCTCGGGGCTCGCGCTCGGCGAACGCGACGAGGTGACGACGCTGCCGCTCGTCAGCCCGGCGGTGCGCCACTTCCCGGCCGAGCCCGCGCGCCATGCCGGCGGCTCGCTCATCCGCCGGGCGCTGATCCGCCGCGACGAGCAGGACGCGGACGGCGAGCCCGCCGGGCCCGTGGTCGCGGCCGTCACCGCACTGCCGAAGCTCCTGGGGATGAACCTCCCGCGGTAGGCATCTGCCGTCCCGGCCCTCCGCGCCGCCAGATACCCTCGGGGCACCTGCCCGGGTGCTGGAACTGGAATACAGGATCGGCTCAAAACCGATTGCCCGTGAGGGATTGTGGGTTCGAATCCCACCCCGGGTATGCGGCGGGCGCGGCTACGCGCCGGCGGGGAGGACGTAGTCGTCGCCCTCCTCCTCGGGCCAGCGCTCGACCTCGACGTTCCACTCCTGGCGGAAGCCGTACATCGCGGCGACCAGCAGGATCGCCTGCACGGGCACGAGGATCGCGGCGATGGTGCCCAGGATGTTGGCGTCCAGCGCCGGCTGGTCGTAGCCGACCGCGTCGCGACTGAACCACGACGGCACGGCGATGGCCGCGAAGATCAGCATGATGATCGCGAGCGCCGCGACGACCGGCAGCACGCCGCGATTCCAGCGCATCACGTAGTAGGCGAAGAGGAGGTACAGCAGGATCCAGCCGATGTTGATGAAGACGACGCCCTGCAGCGAGCTCCATCCGCCGAACGTGACGATCGCGATCAGCGCCGCTGAGATGACCAGCAGGATCGCGACCACCACGCGGGTCGTCTTGCTCGACGACTTCTCGCGATTGGGGTGCTCGATGATCAGCCGACCCTGATGTTCGACGGGCTTCGCCATGCGCGACGCGACCTTACAATGCGGCGCGGTCGCGCGCGAGCGCCCGCCGCAACGGGCGATGCGCCGGGCCGACCCGCGCGGGCGTGGTGGAACTGGCAGACACGCCGGCCTTAGGAGCCGGTGCCGCAAGGCTTGGGGGTTCGAGTCCCTCCGCCCGCATGGGATGGGATGGG
>JADGPM010000093.1 GCA_017882425.1 Solirubrobacteraceae bacterium | reverse complement strand
TGCTCGAGCAGGATCGCCGTCATGGGCGACGGCACCGACGCGAAGCGCTCGACCATCGCGTCGATGAGCTCGTCCGGCAGGCCCTGCGTGAAGCTGGAGAGCCAGTAGTTGAGCATCCCCGCCGGGTAGCCGCCGTCGAGCAGCGTGTTCATCACGGGGTACGGCATCTGCCCGACCTGCACGACCACCGGCGAGCCCCAGGACGTGAAGGGCGCGAGCTCCCGCTCGGCCTCCTCGGGCGTGCCCGTATGGAAGACGACCAGCGCGGCCAGCTTCATGCCCGACCCGTCGGGCGCGTGCACCAGCCCGCAGAACACCGTGAGGTCGTCGGAGCAGCCTGCGACGGCATCGCGATAGAAGCGGAGCAGGTCGCCCGCGGCGTCGAACGGATGGGCGATCAGGCCTCCCGTGACCATGCCGACGGGCTGCAGGCGGTAGGTGAAGGCGGTCGCGATGCCGAAGTTGCCGCCGCCGCCGCGCAGCGCCCAGAAGAGGTCCGCGTCGGATGACTCGGTCACCTCGATCACGTCGCCCTCGGCGGTGACGAGGGTGAACGCGAGCACGTTGTCGGCCGCGAGCCCGTACTTCGCCATCAGCCAGCCGAGGCCGCCGCCGAGCGTGAGGCCGGCGATGCCCGTCGAGGAGATCGCGCCGCCGGTGACGGCGAGGCCGTGGGCAGCCGTGGCCTCGTTGAGCTCGGCCCAGGTGAGGCCTCCCTCGGCGCGCACGGTGCGCGCGCCGGCATCCACCTCGGTGCCCTTCATCTCCGCGAGGTCGATCATCACGGCACCGTCGGCGACCGCGCGCCCCGCGACGTTGTGGCCCCCGCCGCGCACCGAGATGTCGAGCCCGGCGGCGCGCGCGTAGCGCACCGCGGCGGCGACGTCCTCGTCGCTCTTGCAGCGGACGATCACTGCGGGCGCCCGGTCGACGAGACCGTTGTGGACGCGCCGAGCCGTGTCGTATTCCTCCTCCGAAGGGCGCAGGACGCGCCCCGAGAGACGGCCCGCGAGGTCGTCGAGCAGCGCGGAGTCGGGGGACATCGCGGCCTACCTCCCAGTCGGCCGTGCCGTCATTGGCGCGGCGGTGCGAGTCTAGAACACCCGCGTCTCAGGCCGCGGGCGAGAGCGCGGCGCCGGACGTCGCGCTCCTTGCGCTCGACCGCAGGCGGAGAGCGCATGTCACGGCGAGGATGAACGACCACACCCACCAGCCGAAGATGCCGATGAACCACACGTTCGAGAGCGGCCCCCAGGCGCTCGTGATACCGGCGGTCCCGACGGCGCCGCCGGATGCGAAGATCAGGCCGAGCCAGTTCGCCCACCGGGGGAAGAGCCCCGCGCGAAGCCCGGCGATCGACGTCGCTGCCATCACCGTGGCCATGGCGACCATCCCCAGGTCGGCGAAGAGGTGCGTGAAGTTCGTCAGGCCGTACCAGCTCCGCAGGGTCGCGTTGTCGACCGCTGCAAGGTCGGTGCCGTCGAGCGTCTGGACGAGCGTCATCGACGTGCCTGCCACCACGAGCCAGTGCCAGAGCGCAACCAGCGCGCCGCCGACCACGACGAGGTCGGCCAGCGGGGAGTCGGCCGACCGGCGCCTGATCAGGCGGGCGAGCGAGACGGTGAACACGAGCACGAGAGCGATCGAGAGCGCACCGGCCGTCGCGCTCGCGCGGAGGCCGGTGTCGTTTTCGGCCAGGAACGATCGGATCTGATCCGCGCTCGCCGTCTCGACCGGGGGACCGTCGACCTGGGGCACGAAGACGAGCAGGACATAGAGCAGACCGCTGACTGCGGCGGCGCGAAGCGCGCTGCGGTCGCTCGGGCTGGCGGCGTCGATATCGACCTCGTACATGGAGCGCTCCTTTCCAGGGCTGGTCCAGCGAACCTAGAGCCGGCGCCCGAGCTGCACATCAGCCCGAGGGCGGGATCTGTTCTCAGCCCTGGGGCTGATGCGACGGTCGCACGGCGGCGTTACGGTTGTCGCTGCATGCGACGCCTGCCCGTGCCGGCGCTGGACATCCTGCTTGCCTTGCTGTGCCTTGCCTTCGCCTGGGCAGAGCTCCTCGTCTGGCATGAGTGGTCGGCGGAGTCGCGGGTGCTTCAGGCCTCGGGCGTGACGGTCATCTGCGGCGCCATCGCCATCCGGCGCCGCTTCCCGTTCGCAACGGTCGCAATCGCGGCCTGCGGCACCCTGCTCATGGTCGCCGGCGGCACGCCGCCCCAGATCCTCGCTGTCGGCCTGGCCGCAATGGTGATCTCCTACTCGATCGCCGTGGCCCTCGACGGCACCGCGCTGCTCGCCGCAACGGCGCTGCTGTGGACGGCGTGGCTGATCCGCGACATCGCCGACCCGCAACTGAACGGCGGGGACATTGCCATCGACGGCGTGTTCTTCGGGATTCCCTTCCTCGTCGGTCGCCTGCTGCGCCGGCGGGAGCGTCAGATGGAGCTGGTGTCGCGAGTCGCGCACGACCGGACGGACGACGCCGTCCGCCGCGAACGGGCGCGGATCGCGCGCGAGCTGCACGACGTGATCGCCCACGGCATGAGCGTGATGGTCGTCCAGGCCGATGCAGCGCGCCACGGGCTCGCTCCCGGAGACGAGGAGACGCGCGCGGCGCTGACCGAGATCGAGCGCACCGGGCGCGAGTCGCTGCGCGAGATGCGTCGGCTGCTCGGCCTGCTGCGCGAAGGTGACGAGAGCGCGGCCGTTCTCCAGCCCCAGCCGGGGATGACGAGTGTGAGAGCCCTCGTGCAGGCGGTCAGGCAAGCCGGGCTTCCGGTCGATCTCCGCATCTCGGGCGAAGCGCGCCCGCTGTCGCCCGGCGTCGACATCGCCGCCTACCGGATCGTGCAGGAGGCGCTCACGAACTCGCTGCGTCATGCCGGACCCGCCCGGGCGACGGTCGAGATCGGATACGACGACCGGCAGATCACACTCAGGATCGAGGACACCGGCCGCGCCAACGGCGCCCCGGACGGTGCGGTCGGCAACGGTCTCGTCGGCATGCGCGAGCGGGCGCTCCTCTACGGCGGCTCGTTCGACGCCGGCCGCCGTCCGCATGGCTTCGTGGTCACGGCAGCGCTCCCGCTCGAGGCGCCGCAGTGAGCGCGGTGACACGCGTCCTCCTGGCCGACGACCAGCCTCTTGTCCGCGAGGGATTCCGCCGCGTGCTCTCCCGCGCGGAAGGGCTCCAGATCGTGGCCGAGGCAGGCGACGGCGCTCAGGCCGTCGCTGCAGCGCGGCGCTTCCGCCCGGACGTGGTCGTGATGGACATCCGGATGCCCATCATGGACGGGCTGACCGCGACGGAGAAGATCCTCGCTGCGGACGACAGCGTGCGCGTGCTCGTGCTGACGACGTTCGATCTCGACGAGTACGTCTTCCGCGCCCTGCGAGCCGGAGCATCGGGCTTCCTCCTCAAGGACACGCCGCTCGACGACCTCGTTCGCGCCATCCAGCTCGTCGCACGCGGAGACGGTCTCCTCGCGCCATCCGTGACGCGACGGGTGATCGAGGAGTTCGCGCGCAGACCGGCGCTCGCGAGCGCCGGCGCTGATGGGCCGCTGCCCGAGCTCACGGCGCGCGAGCGGGACGTGCTCCGCGAGGTCGTCCGCGGCCTCAGCAATGCAGAGATCGCGAAGGGCCTGTTCGTCAGCGAGGCGACGGTCAAGACGCACATCCGCTCGATGCTGCTCAAGCTGGGACTGCGGGACCGCACCCAGCTCGTGATCGCAGCGTACGAGTCGGGCTTCGCGTGGGCAGTGCCGCACTGACGGGCGAGTGGGCCGAGCAGGGCTCGAACCTGCGACCTTGGGATTAAAAGTCCCCTGCTCTACCAGCTGAGCTACCGGCCCCGCAGGCCGATTCTAGGCGGGCATGCGAAGGGCCCGGCCGC
>JADGPM010000347.1 GCA_017882425.1 Solirubrobacteraceae bacterium | reverse complement strand
GGCGGCTGATAGCGTCGCGCCATGGCCGACCTCCCCAACGTCGCGGTGATCGGGGCCGGCGTCAGCGGGCTGACGGCGGGCAAGGCGCTCTCGGACTTCGGCATCCCGTACACGTGCTTCGAGGCCAGTGACGACGTCGGCGGGAACTGGTACTTCCGCAACCCGAACGGCGCGTCGTCGGCGTACCGTTCGCTGCACATCGACATCTCGAAGCCGTCGATCTCGTTCCGCGACTTCCCGATGCCCGAGCGCTACCCGGACTTCCCCCACCACGCCCAGATCCTCGAGTACCTGCACTCCTACGCCGACGCCTTCGGACTGCGCGAGCGGATCCGCTTCGGCACACGCGTCGAGCACGCCGCGCGCCTGCCAGGCGGCGGCTGGGAGCTGACGCTCCCGGGCGGCGAGACCGAACGCTTCGACGCGCTGCTCGTCGGCAACGGCCACCACTGGGATCCCCTGTTCCCCGACCCGCCGTTCCCCGGCACGTTCGACGGGCCGCAGATCCACTCGCACGCGTACATCGACCCGACCGACCCGCTCGACCTCGTCGGCAAGCGCGTGCTCGTCGTCGGGATCGGCAACAGCGCGGTCGACATCGTCAGCGAGCTCTCGCGCAAGGGCGTCGCCGAGCGCACGATGATCTCCACCCGCAGCGGCGCCTGGGTGATCCCGAAGTACCTCTTCGGGCGCCCTGCCGACCAGGTCGTCAAGACGATCCCGTGGATGCCGCCGAAGCTCATGCGCGCGCTCGCCCAGCCGCTGCCGAAGCTCGTCTCCGGGCGGATGGAGGACTTCGGCCTGCCGACCCCCAACCACAAGTTCATGACCGCCCACCCGACGGTCTCCAGCGAGCTGCTGCTGCGGCTCGGCTCGGGCGACGCGGTCGCGCGCACGAACGTCGCCGAGCTGCTCGGCGACCGGGTGCGGTTCGAGGACGGCAGCGTCGAGGAGGTTGACGCGATCATCTACGCGACGGGCTACAAGGTGAGCTTCCCGTTCTTCGACGAGGACTTCCTCAGCGCGCCCGGCAACCGCTTCCCGCTCTGGAAGCGCATGTTCCGCCCGGGCATCGACGACCTCGCGTTCATCGGCTTCGCGCAGGCGATCCCGACCATCTTCCCGTTCTCCGAATGCCAGTCGAAGCTCGCCGCGCGCTGGCTGCGCGGCGAGTGGGCGCTGCCGGACGCGGCGGAGATGGAGCGCGAGATCGCCGCCGACGAAGCGCGCTTCGTCGGCCACTTCTCCGACCGCCCGCGCCACACCATGCAGCTCGACTTCTACGTCTACGACCGCGAGATGGGGCGCGACGTCGTCCCGGCCGGCCGCGCCCGTGCGCAGGCGCGCGCCCATGCCTGAGCGCGTCGGCATCCCGAGCCACGGCGAGACCCTCGCCGGCCTGCACTTCGCCGGCGAGGGCGCGGCGTTCGCCGGGGAGCACGGGCGCCCGTGCGTCGTCATGGCCCACGGCTTCGGCGGGACGGTCGACAGCGGGCTCGCGGGATACGCCGAGCGCTTCGCTGCGGCCGGTCTGGACGTGCTGGCCTTCGACTACCGCGGGTTCGGCGAGTCGACCGGTGACCCTCGCCAGCTCGTGTCCTTCCGCCGCCACCGCGAGGACTACCGCTCGGCGGTCATGTTCGCGCGGCTGCTCGAGGGCGTCGACCCCGAGCGCATCGTGCTGTGGGGGACGTCGTACTCCGGCGGCCACGTGCTGGACGTCGCGGCGGACGACCCGCGGATCGCGGCGGTCGTCTCGCAGACGCCCGCGCTCGACCTGCCGCTGGCGCTGGCCAGGACGATGAGGGACGCCGACCCGCGGGTCTCGCTGCGCCTCGGGGTCGCGGGCCTGCGCGACACGCTCGCGGGGCTGCGCGGCGAGGCGCCGGTGACCGTCCCGATCGTCGCCGCCCCCGGCGAGCTCGGCGTGATGACGACGCCGGACTCCGAGCCCGGGATGCTGGCCGTCGCCGGTCCGACGTGGCGCAACGAGGTCTGTGCGCGCGAACTGCTGCTCGTCGCACGCAACCGGCCGGCGAAACGCATCCCGGAGATCCGCTGCCCGATCCTCTTCGTCCTCGCCGACCACGATGCCGTCGCGCCGGCGGACATCGCGCAGAAGGCCGCGTTCGCCGCGCCGGGCCGCGCGGAGGTCCGCCGCTACCCCGCCGGGCACTTCGAGGTCTACGAGGGCGAGTGGCTGGAGCGCGGCTGCGCGGACACGCTCTTCTTCCTCACGCGGCACCTGGCGCCCCGCGAGGCGCCGGTCACCGCGGGCTGAGCCGCCGCGTCGTCAGGCGCGGCGCGCCGAAGCGGCCTCACGCTGGGCCCGCCTGAGGCCCTGCCGGGCGAGCCACCCGTTGCCGAGCAGCAGCAGCGTCTTGTGCGCGGGCGCCTTGAACCCGGTCGCTGTGTGCGGTGCGTAGGTCGCGGTGCCGTCGTCGCCGACCTGGAGCCAGCCGGTGTGCTGGCGGGACTCGAGCCCGATGAGCTTGGCGTTGTAGCGGTGGCCGAGCACGCCGGCCCGCCGCCCGCCCGGCGGCAGCGGCATGTCGGCGCGCAGGCGGATCCCGCGCGCATCGTCGTCGCCGACCTCCACCGGGAGCGTGACCGGGTAGCCGTCGGCGCCGGGGAAGGCGAGCAGGACGTGCGGAAGCGCGCGCAGGCGCCGCGCGGCGCGGGTGACGTCGATCCGCGGGCCCGTGCCCTTCGCGGGCGGGTCCTGCGGCGCCGGCATCCCGGTCGGGAGCGGTGCCCCCGTGACCTGCGGCGGCTGGCCGCAGCGTGCGTCGGGCCAGCTCGTCACGCGCTCGACCTCGACCGTCACGAGGACGCGGTCGGCATAGTAGGCGCGCAGCCAGCGGTCCCAGAAGGCGCCGCGCGCCGGCGGGCCCATGAACCGCTCGGCGGCCGGGCCGACGACGTTCTCGAGCATGTCGCGGTCGGGCTCGGCGTCGAACGAGGCCGTGCCCTGCACGAGCACGTAGCGCGGGTCGGCGGCGAAGCCGTGCTCGCGCGCGTGGTAGGCGAGCGCGACCTGCGGGTCGTCGCGCATGCGCTCGAGCTTGCGACCGAACCCGAGCGACGTCGTGAACGTGATCGTCCCGCGCTCGCGGTCGCGCAGGCCGATCGGGGCGACCGCGACGACGACCGCACCGCCCGCCGGCGTGCGATAGGTCAGCCCGGTCGTCAGGTCACCGGTGATGATCTCGTCGTCGGCGTCGCTCCAGGTGACGGGCATCGCGCGACAGTACCCGCGGCGCACGATCCCATGCACGTTCTCGGAGCGTCCGGCTCTACGGTGGAGGGTTGCCGCAAGGGGGAAACCGCGCGGCAGACCATGGCCCGCCGTCGCCGCCAACCACGCCTGCTCGCGATCCTGCTCGCGACGCTGACGCTCCCGCTCGTGCTCTGGGGGCTCGCTCCCATGCCCTCGCAGGGCGCCGGCGGAGCCGGCGCCCTGCAGCAGCAGGTCCAGCAGCAGCGCGCCAAGGAGCACTCCCTCTCCTCGGCCGCGGCGCGCCTGGGGCGCCTGGAGCAGCTCGCTGCGCGGGACGTCGCAGTTCTCCAGTCGCGCCTCTCCAGCGCACAGCAGGACCTGAACAGCTGGCAGGCGCGCCTGGCGCGCACGCAGGCGAACCTGCTCGCCGCCCGGCGGCACCTGATCCGCCTGCGAGCGCGCCTGAGGCGCGACCGTGCCGTGCTCGCCTCGGTGCTGCTCGGGGCCTTCCAGGCGGGCAAGCCCGACCTGATCGACGTGGTGCTCGGGGCACACGGCTTCGCCGACCTGCTCGACCGCGCGGACTTCTTCCGCACCGTGCAGCGCCGCAACGCACAGATCGTCGGCAACGTGCGCTCAGTGCGCAACGCGACGCACGGGCAGGAGACGGCGCTCGCGACGCTGCTGCCGCGCCAGCAGGCCGCGACGGCGACGGTCCAGCGCGAGCGCGACGCGCTGGCCCAGGTCGGCGTCGCGCTGCGCGCACGTCAGGCCGCGCTCGCCCAGGCGCGCGCCGCCCGACTCGCGGCGCTGCAGAACACCGTCGCCAGCCGCCGGCGTGCCGAGCGCGAGCTGACACGACTCGAGGCCCAGCGCCGCCGCGCCGCCGCACAGGTCGGCCCCGGCGGGCCGTGGGCGATCCCGTGGCCGATCGTGCAGTGCGAGTCCGGCGGGCAGAATCTCCCGCCCAACTCCGCGGGCGCGTCGGGCTACTACCAGTTCCTTCCTGCGACGTGGCACGGGCTCGGAGGCAGCACGCCGAATGCCTACCAGGCGTCGAAGGCCGAGCAGGACCGCCTCGCCGCACGGCTGTGGAACGGCGGCGCGGGGGCCGGCAACTGGGTCTGCGCGGGCCTCGTCGGTATCCGCTGAGCGAGCCGACCGCCGGACGGGGCGGCGGCTACACTGACGCTGCGCTGCGCCCGTAGCTCAGCTGGATAGAGCGTCGGTCTACGGAACCGAAGGTCAGAGGTTCGAATCCTCTCGGGCGCGTCACAAGAGCGGCCCCCACCCCAGGCCGAGCTCCTGACTGATCTGGTGGCGCAGTTCTGCGTGGTAGAGGTACCCGGCGGTCTTGGCGTGCTTGTGGATCGCCCGGCTGTCCAAGGTTGACCACGCGCCGGCGGCGAACGTCGTGTTCGCCACGACCGCGTGCGTGTGCAGCTGCGGATCCCCCGCGCGGCTCGTGCGATGACGAAACGCCGCGACGACAAGCCCCTCGCCGCGAAGCATTTCGCGTCCGTTGGTGCCGCGGCGCGTGAACGTCGCCGCGCGCTCCAAGTACCCCAAGGCCGCCGTCACAGCCTCATCGTGCGCGCGACGCACCACGACCACGGTCTCCTCGTCAGCGATACCGAACAGCACCGAAACGGACTTCGGGGCACTGAACGTCAGGTCAAACCCTGCCGTGCGCGATGGACCGCGGGAACTGCGCAGCGCATTCCCGCTCTTGGGATCAACGCCGCGCAGCAGCGCCCCGAAGTGCTCGTCGTCGACGCGGCCGTCGAGCTCGAGCAGCTGCGCACCGGCGCCTGCCCACGCCCCGGGGGCCTCGCCGGAGCCCTGGTAGTAGTCCTCGCGCCCGCGGGCGACCGCGTCGGTGTAGTACCTGCCGGCCTCGGGTGATCCGGCGAGCTTTCCGATCGACAGCACACTCCTTAGTCGCACGGGCTGCCCGACCACCCCCCTGCATCTCCTTGAAATGCCACTGTGTGCCGGGTAGTTGGGCCTGTCCCTGAGGAGGCTGTCGAGGGACCGTCGCGGCCGAGGTTGCAGCAGCCGTTGACGCTGAAGGTGTCGTGAGCGTCCGGAGTCTGAGGCGCGCTGTGGTACGCGCTGCGGTGCTGACGTGGGTCTGTGGGCCGTGTCGGTCAGCTGGTTGCGACGAACGGGAGACCTGCGAGCTCGAAGCGACTGCCGGCAGGGCGGCGGGCTCGCCGCGGCGCTGGCTCTCGGTGATGTAGTCGGCGACGAGCGCGTTGAGCTCACCGACCTTCTCGAGGCCGCGCTCGACCAGGAAGCCTGCGGCCCTCGAGCCAGCGGTCGGCATCGATCTTCTTGCGACTGAGATCCAGCCCAGCGTGCACCGCAAACGCCGCCGCTGCCGCTGCCGGGCTACTGATGTCCCAGATGGATCCGCAGCTCCGCCTCGCTGTCCTGGATCAGGTCGCCGCTGACGTCGATGACGACGCTCGCGAGCGTCCCGGTGAACCGGAACGGGCTCTCGTAGTCGGGAGCCACCGTCGAGCCCGGGTCCGCGCCGCAGGTGAGGCTGCCCGGGTTGAACATGAACAGCGTCGTGTACGGGAAGTCCTTGTCGGCCACGAGCTGCCCGTCGACGTAAAGCTGGAACCGGCCGGGCATGCCGTGGCCGATCGGCGGGTCCGGCAGGTCGTGCGGTTCGAACTCGAAGCGCAGCTCGTGGTCTCCGGGCGTGATCTTCTCCTCGGAGTGGACGTGCAGCAGCTCCCGGCCCACCCAGTTGTGGGTGTACTGCAGCAGACCGTCCTTGACGAACAGGGTGTAGCCGCCGGCGGCGGTGCCCTGACTGAGCAGCACACCCTCGGCCCCACCATCCGGGATCGTGACCTTGGCCGTGACGCTGTGCGGGCGGTTGAGCACCTTCGGTCCCGCGAAGTATGGGACCGACTGCGTGCCGGGGTAGAAGACGAACCGGTCGGTGGGGGCGGCGACGAGCGGCTTCTCGACGAGCATGCGGGGGAGCCCGCTGCCGTCGATCGGGAAGACTTGGTAGCGGCCCGCCTCGGCGTACCAGCGACCGATCATCTCCCGGAGCTTGTCGGGGTGGTCCGCCGCCACGTCGTGGTTCTCGGCGAAGTC
>JADGPM010000346.1 GCA_017882425.1 Solirubrobacteraceae bacterium | reverse complement strand
GCGAGGCGTTCGACTGGAACCACGGCGTCTTCCTCGGCGCGACGATGAGCTCCGAGATGACGGCCGCGGCCGCCGGGACGATCGGCGCGCTGCGCTTCGACCCGTTCGCGATGCTCCCGTTCTGCGGGTACAACATGGCCGACTACTTCGAGCACTGGCTCGAGATCGGCGCGACGCCGGGCGCCACGCTGCCGAAGATCTTCTACGTCAACTGGTTCCGCAAGGACGAGAACGGTGACTTCCTGTGGCCGGGCTTCGGCGACAACAGCCGCGTCCTGGAGTGGGTCTTCCGTCGCTGCGACGACGCGGTCGCGGCCGTCGAGACGCCGATGGGCCTCGTGCCGGCCGAGGGTGCGCTGAACGTCGAGGGGCTCGGGCTCACGAAGGACGCGGTCCATGAGCTGCTGCACGTCGACGTCGAGGCGGCGCGCGCGGAGCTCCCGCAGGTGCACGAGCACTTCGCGAAGTTCGGCGACGACCTGCCGGAGACGCTGCGGGACGAGCTGGCTGCCCTTGAGGCGCGCCTCGGGTAGCCCCCTCTCAGGGGGATGTCACCTAGTGGTTGGGTCCGTCGGCCGTCGAAGCCGGCGGGCGTGACTCCTCCGCCAGCGAGGTGAGGGCGAGGGCGCCGCGCGCGGCCTCCTCGAGGACGTCGGTCGCCTCGTCCTGGGAGCGCGCGTAGAGCTCCACGAGCAGGTGCACGACGATCTTGTCGTCCTCGTGCTTGTGGAAGCGCACGTGCGTGAAGAACTCGCGCGTGCCGTACTCCCCGAACGCGGCGAAGGAGAGCGCGTCGCCCGCCTCGGGGCCCGAGCACGTCTCGACGTCCTCGGCCTCGACGGTCACCGTGCAGGACGCCACCCAGGGCGTCCCGGCGATCATGCGCTCCCAGCGGTCCTCGATCGGCTCGACGCGGCCGTCGCGGAACCCGAGATGCGGCTGGTCGTGCATGCAGTCCAGGCACTGCACGACGGCCTCCTGGATCTCGTCGACGACCTCGGCGCGCTCGCCGGTCTCGGGGTCGATGCGGTGGATGCCCTCGTAGTGCACCTGCACCTCGAGGTCGGTCGACCAGCACCGATAGCACCGCAGCCAGGACCTCGCTTCGACGGATCGATCCACGCTCCCAGTCTATGCAGGCCGGAGCGGGCGCCCGCAGGTAGCCTTGCCGCATGTCAGGCACCGTGCTCCTCGAAGCGGCCGACGGCGTCGCGACGATCACCCTCAACCGGCCCGACCGCCTCAATGCGATCACCCCGGAGCTGATCGGCGATCTGCGCGAGCAGCTCGTGCTCGCCGAGCGCGACGCCGCGGTCCGGGTGATCCGCCTGCGCGGCGCGGGCCGCGCGTTCTGCGCGGGTTACGACATCGGCTGGGGCGCGGAGATCATGGAGGAGACCGAGGCCGGCCAGCCGTGGGACCCGATGAAGGACCGCTGGCTGATGTCCGGGTTCGTCGACACCTACATGGCGCTGTGGCGCTCCCCGAAGCCCGTGATCGCGCAGGTCCACGGCTACTGCGTCGGCGGCGGCAGCGACTTCGCGCTGTGCTCGGACCTCATCGTCTGCGCCGAGGACTGCCGGATCGGCTATCCGCCGGCACGCGTCTGGGGCTCGCCGACGACCGCGATGTGGACCTACCGTGTCGGACTCGAGCGCTCCAAGCGCCTGCTGCTGACGGGCGATGCGCTCGACGGCCGGCGAGCTGTCGAATGGGGCCTGGCGAGCGAGTGCGCGCCCGAGTCCGGCCTCGACGAGGCGGCCTTGAACCTGGCGCTGCGCGTCGCACGCCTGCCGGCCAACCAGCTGCAGATGATGAAGCTGCTCGTCAACACGACCTACGAGCAGATGGGCCTGCAGACCACCCAGCTGCTCGGCACGCTGCTCGACGGCGCCGCCCGGCACACGCCCGAGGGCCACGCGTTCACCCTGGCGGCCATGCAGGACGTGCGCGCAGCCGTCGCCGATCGTGACGGGCCCTTCGGCGACTACGGCGAAGGGCCGCGGTCGGTGTGAGCGGCGCTGGGCCGGCGCCGATCGGCGTCGTCCTCGCCGGCGGCGCCTCCCGGCGCATGGGCGCCGCGAAGCCCGCGATCGAGCTGGCAGGCCGGCCGCTGCTCTCCTATCCGCTCGCGGCGCTGCGCGCCGCCCTGGCCGAGGTGGCCGTGATCGCCAAGGCCGACACGCCGCTCCCGGCGATCGGCTACGGCGTGCTCGTCTGGCGCGAGCCCGACGAGCCGCAGCACCCGCTGGCCGGGGTCGTCGCGGCGCTCGGCGCCGCCGCGGGACGCCCGGTCGTCGTGCTCGCCTGCGACATGCCGTTCGTCACGGCTGAGCTGGTGCGCGCGCTGGCCACGGCCGAGACCGCTGCGCCGGCGGTCGTCGCGCGCGCCGAGGGCCGCATCCAGCCTTTGGCCGCCCGCTACGACGCGCGCGCGCTCGAGCTGCTGCGCGACTTCGACCCCGGCGGGCCCGCGATCGCGCAGGTCGCCGCGTTGGCCCCGCTGGCGCTCGACGTCGACCCCGAGCTGCTCGTCAACGTCAACCGCCCGGAGGACCTCGCAGCCGCGGAGGCGGCGCTCAGCCGAACGTGAACGCGTAGCCCGAGACGCCTGGATCGAAGCGCAGCGTCAGCGTGTGCGTCTGCGCGGAGGGGACGTGCACGAGGTGGTAGAGACGCTGCTGGTCGACCGTGATCACGCCGTCGCGCAGGTCGGATCCCGCGGCGGCCGCGCTGATCGGCCGGCCGTCGAGGGCGACGTGCACGTGCCCGCCGCCCGTCGCGCGCGGTGCCAGCACGAGGTAGACGTCCTTGCCCTGTACGCGGGCGCTGAGCGTCGCGCCCGCGCCCGCGAGCGCCTGCTGGGGCCCGACCGTCCACCTGCCGCCGTAGGCGAAGTGGCTCAGGGACAGCTTCGCCGGCGGCGTGCCGTAGTCGCGGCTGCCGGCGACGGGTTTACCGGGGTCGAAGCGCTCGGCGCGCTCGGTCCCCAGGTAGGTCTCCGGTGTCGCCTGCGGGGCGGGGTCGAAGGTCGTCGTCACGCGAGCACCGGCGCCCAGGCGCTCGACGCCGCGCTCGCGCAGCAGCGCCCGGATCGCCGCCTCGCTCTGCATCGCATCGCCCTCGCCGAAATGCACGTAGCGGACCTCGCCGTGCGCGTCGATCAGGTATTCGGCGGGCCAGTACTGGTTGCCCCAGGCGTTCCAGGTCGCCATGTCGTTGTCCTGGACGACGGGGTAGTGCAGGCCGTTCTGGTGGATCGCCTGCTCCACGTTCCCGGCATCGTGC
>JADGPM010000345.1 GCA_017882425.1 Solirubrobacteraceae bacterium | reverse complement strand
GGGCGCTGGGGCGTCGGCCAGGCGTGGAACCCGAGCACGAAGCGGTTCAGCGCGGTGAGGCTCCCCCAGATGAGGGTGCAGCCGACCGCGACGCCGAGCACGGCGGCGAGGCGCGCGCGGCGGCGGGAGGGATCGACATGGGACGCGTGGACTGACGACACATGCGTGCATTCGGCAGATCCGTTGCAGAACTTGAGTAGATCATTCGTCCACCCGATCTACCGCACTTTGGAAGATTGGGAGATGCGCGGTTCTGCCGGGCGGGGGAGGCGAGGCGATTTGCGGCGTGGCGGCTGCGCTCAGCGGCGCCGGGGAACCCGCCCGGCGCCCGTGCCCGCCTCGCTCGCGGGCCCTCCGCGATGGGCGATTCCGAGCACGCGCATGGCCTTCAGTCCCAGGCTGAGCTTCTCGCGTCCGTCCGTGGAGCCGACGTCGAGCCCCGAGAGCTCGCGCACCCGCTCGAGCCGGTAACGGATCGTGTGGCGGTGGGTGAAGAGCCGCTGCGCGGTGCCTGCGACGTTGCCGTCGGCGTCGAGGAACGCCTCGACCGTCGCGACGAGATCGGTCTCGTACTGCTCGTCGTAGGCCACGAGAGGCTCGACCGTCTCGGCATAGAAGCGCTGGAGCTCTGCGGGGTCCTCGGACATCGCCGAGAGCAGCAGCCGGTAGGCGCCGGTCTCCTCGAAGGCGAGCACGGGCCGCTCGGCATCGCCCTCGGCGACGTTCGCGGCCAGCAGCGCCTCGCTGGCCGCGCGATGCAGGTCGCCCGGATCGGGGCACGGCCGGCTGCGCCCGACGGTGAAGGTGTGCCCGCTGAGCCCGGCCTGCAGCTCGCGGCGCACGCTCTCGGCGGCACGCTCGGCGACGTCCTCCGCCGCTTCCGGAAGCAGCACGATGACCTCGTCGCCCGGCAGCTCGTGGCGCTCGGTCAGCGCGGCGACGGCCCCGGGGCAGCCGGCGCGCGCGCCGCGCTCGACGAGCGAGAGCACCCGAGCCCGGCGCCCGTCCTCCCCGGCCACATGCGCGTGGGCGCGCACGACGAGGACGCTGGCGCCCCCGGCGAGGTCGAGGCCGATCGCCTCAGCGGCCTGCAGGACCGCGGACCCGTCCCCCAGCTCGCGCGCGAGCAGCGCCCGCAGAAAGCTCTCGGCGGCCGCCGCCGACGCGCGCTCCGGCGCGCGCAGGCGCTCGACCTCGCCCGCGATCAGCGTCGTGACGAGGCGCAGGATGAGCGGATCCAGCTCGGATCGGGCGCGCAGCCTGAGGGTGCCGACCGGCTCGTCGGCGACCCGAAGGTCCAGCTCGTCGACGCCCTCGCGACCGCTGAGCAGCGCCCGCTCGTCGGCAGTGGACCGCGCCGCGACCGCGAGGACATGGCCGGCGCGGTCGCTGAGCGCGAGGCTCGCATCGAGGGCGCGCGCCGCCGCCCGGACGACCTCCGGCAGCCCGGCACCGGAGCCGACCGCGTCGGTGATGGCATCCAGGGCTGCGAGGTCCGGCGCGGACGGCACACCCTGCGCCGGCGTGGACATGGCGCAGAGTGTAGGCGCCGTCGCCGGGCAGAACGAGGCCCCGGCTGCGCCGGGACGCGGCTCAGGCCTGGAACCAGACGACGAGCGCGCCGAGCGCGACACCGGCGACGAGGAACGCGACGACCGCGTAGAGCGACAGGAAGACCGCGGCGACGCGCTGCCAGATCCGCGAGTACGACTGCCAGGCCGGGACGGCGATCAGGCCGACCCAGGCGGTGAATCCGAAGACCGCGCTGCACGCGGCGATGAGGACGATGATCGACTCGTTGCTCATTGCGCGCCCCCATTCTGACGCAGGTGGGTGACGACCAGCGTCACCACCGCGACGAGCGAGAAACCCAGCGCCGCCGCACCCTCGCCACCGAGCACATCCGAGAACCAGTGCACGCGCAGGTACAGGCGTGTCGCGCCCACGAGCACGGCGACCACGCAGGCCACCACGACCAGCCACCAGCGCCCACGCAGCGCGGGCACCACCCGCACGCCGATGATCGCGAGCACGATCCACGTCATCGCATACGCGGCGTGGCCGGAGGGGTAGGCCGCGCCGTGCGCCTCGACGAGCGCGTTCGACGGCCGCGGGCGGTCCAGCGCATGCTTGGCGATCTGCACGAGCGCGAACGTCAGCGCGAAGCCGGCACCGAGCACGATCGCCTCGAGGACCCTGCGCCGCAGCGCGAGCGCGAGCGTCACGGTGACCACGAGCACCTCGATCACGAGCGGGGCGCCGAGCCACGTCAGCACCTTCGCAGCGTGCTCGCCGGCGGGCGCGTAGGCGTCGACCGCCCAGCCGTTGACGACGCGGTCCGCGGCCGCGTACCCGTTCTGGGCGATGACGATCCAGTAGCCGATGTACGCGAACGAGCCGACGGCCGCGATCGCCAGCAGCGTGGTGAGCTCGAGACCCAGCTGGCCGGGCGTCAGGCGCGCGAGCAGGAACCGCGCCGGGCCGCGCAGCCACAGGACGAGCGGGCGCACCGGGCGCATGTACGGGCGCTCGAGGGCCGCCTCGAAGCGCACGCGAACTGCCTCGCGGTTCTCCGGCACGCGCAGGTGGCGCACGAGCCAGACGACGGCGAACACGGCGCTGATCGCGATGCCGAGCCCGAGCGCGCCCTGCTTGGCGACCTTGAGCACCGTCCCGAGGCTGCGCCCGAAGAGGTAGCCGAGCATCAGGAACGTCGTCGCCCACAGCCCCGCGCCGAGTACGTCGTACGGGATGAAGCGCCGGAAGGACATGCGGCCGGACCCGGCGAGGAACGGCGCGATCGCGCGCACCAGGCCGACGAAGCGCCCGATCAGGATCGCCTTGCCGCCGTGCCTGTCGAAGAACTGCTCGACGGTGGCGAGCCGGTCCTCGGTCATCTGGAAGCGCGCGCCGTGCCTGACGATGAACTGGCGCCCGAGCCGGCGCCCGAGCCAGTAGCTCAGGCAGTCGCCGGCGACCGCCGCAGCCCAGGTCACCGCGATCAGCGTGATGATCGAGATCGTCCCCTGCCCGGCGACCACGCCGCCGAGGATCATCGCCGTCTCCCCCGGCGCGATGAGTCCGATGAACGCACCCGTCTCCAGGAACGCGAAGCCGGCGACGAGCAGGTAGGTCCACCTTCCGAGGCTGTCGCCGACGTCGAGCAGCAGCTGCTCGACGTCCGGGAACTTGATCAGCCCGGTGCCGTAGACGCAGAGGCCGACGATCACGAGCGCCCCGCCCGCGAGCAGCGTCGGCTCCAGGTGCCGGCGACGGCGAATCAGGAACAGCGCGATCAGCGCCGCGATGACATACGGCCCGACCTTCACCCCGCGGGCCCATCCGGTCCGCGTCCGATGACGCTCTGGTACCAGGGCTCGACCGCGAGCGGCGCCGGCGTGCGGCCGGACAGCATCACCGCGCCGGCGCGGGCACGGTCGAGGTCGGGGTACAG
>JADGPM010000344.1 GCA_017882425.1 Solirubrobacteraceae bacterium | reverse complement strand
TTTTCGAGACCGCCCCGTTCAACCACTCCGGCACCCCTCCAGGTGCGGCGCGGTAACGGTAGCGGTTGGCGCGGGGCGACTGCGTCACGCTCCGCCCGTGACACCCGGACCCCGTGGGCCGGCTCGTATCGACTTGGCCACAAGGTCAGGAATCGGCGAGGATCGCCCGCCCGACGCCGAGGAGCAGCATGCCCCGCCCCGCCACCCACGTCCTGAAGGCCACGGTCGTCCCCGAAGAGCTCGAGGACTGGGGCGCGCTCGCAAAGGCGACCGGACCGCTTCGACGCGGTCGCCGAGTTCGTCCACGTCCTGGAGGGCTCGATGTCCGTCGCTCCTGACGACGGCGAGGCGACGGACGTCACGGCCGGCGACCTCGTGGTCTTCCCGCGCGGCCGGTCCGGGACGTGGGACATCCACACGCCGCTGACGAAGGCCTGCCTCATCTCCTGACGGTGACGTATAGCGTTCGCCGCATGCGACGGTGGTGGCGGTCCGGTGTCCCGGCGATCGCGGTGCTCGTCGCGGCTGCGTATGGCGCGGCTCCGGCCGGAGCCGCGGGTGCCCAGCGGTGCGCGGCGACCGTCGCCGACGGCCGGGTGGCCGGCCACGCCGAGCGCGGCGTCTGCGCGTTCGCCGGGATCCCGTACGCGGCGGCGCCCGTGGGCGCGCTGCGCTTCCGTCCGCCGGCGCCCGCCCGCCCCTGGCGCGGCGTGCTGCGCGCGACGAAGACGCGTGCCGTCTGCCCGCAGGACCGCGACCCCCTGGAGGAGTACCCGACGAAGGCCAGGCGGTTCACCGACGAGAACTGCCTGTTCCTCAACGTCTGGACGCCTCGCGCCGACGCCAGGCGCCGGCCGGTCATGGTCTTCATCCCCGGCGGCGCGTTCGTCGTCGGCTCGGCCAGCGAGCCGATCTACGACGGCTCGCGCCTGGCAGCGCGCGGCGACGCCGTCGTCGTGAGCCTGAACTACCGGCTGGGGATGCTCGGGTGGCTCGAGCTCGGCGGGCTCGATCCGGCCTACCGCGGCTCGGGGAACGACGGCCTGCGCGACCAGATCGCGGCGCTGCGCTGGGTCCAGCGCAACATCCGCGCGCTCGGCGGCGACCCGCGCAACGTGACGGTCTTCGGCGAGTCGGCGGGTGCGATCTCGGTCAGCGCGCTGCTCGCGACGCGGCGGCCCGAGCGCCTCTTCCACCGCGCGATCCTCGAGAGCGGCAGCGGGTACCTCGTCCACACCGCCGCCTACCAGCGCCTCGTCGCGCAGCGCCACTTCGCCGCCGGGTCCATCCACAGCATGGCCCAGCTGCGCGCGATGAGCACGACCGCGCTGCTCGGCCTGCAGGCGAAGGTCACGAACGCCGCGCCGCTCTTCTCCGGCGACACGTACTTCGCGCCGTACGTCGACGGGGGCCTGCTGCCGGGCGCGGTCGTCCCGCGCATCGCGGCGGGCAGCGCGCGCCACATCCGCGTGCTGTCCGGCACGAACGAGAACGAGACGGGCTACTGGGCGCTCTACGACCCGGGGCTGCTCGACGTGCCGCCGGCGGGGAACCCCTTCTTCCCCAAAGCCCTGAGCGCCCAGCGGGACGCGATGACCGCCGCCTACCGCGCCGCCCGCGCCGGGGCGACCGACGGCGCGGTCACGCACGCGATGCTCACCGACCAGCTCTTCCGGGTGCCGCAGATCCGGCTCGCCGAGGCGCAGGCCCGCTGGCAGCCGGGCTGGCTGTACCTGTTCCGCTGGCACGTGCCGTTCGCCGCCGGGGCGCCGCCCGCCCAGAACCTCGGCGCGATCCATGGGATCGAGCTGGGCTTCGTGTTCGGGAACCTCGACCTGAGCACGGTGCCGCGCAGCGCGACGCGCGACCCGGCGCAGCTCGCCGAGCGCCGGCTCCTTTCCGACCGGGTCATGGACGCGTGGCTGTCGTTCGCCCGCTCGGGCGACCCGAACGCCGCGCGCCACACACGGGTTCCGCGGTGGCCGGCCTACGGGACGCCCGCGCGCGCGACGATGGCCTGGGACGCGACGCCGGCGATCCTCGACGCACCGGCCGACGACGAGCGGGCGCTGTGGGACGGGGAGTCGTTCGCGACCTGGGACTTCACGCCGTAGGCGCCCCCCGGCAGCACGCCGCGGGCCGGTGGGTAGCCTTCCGGTCATGAGCGCTGCGGGCGACGACGAACTGTTCGGCGATGAGCACGTGCGCGTCTATCGGGAGACGCACGGCGCGCGTGGCTACCACTGGCGCGGCGGCAGGATCCTGCTGCTGACGACGACCGGTCGCACATCGCACGAGCCGCGCACATCGGCGCTGCTTCATCGGACGGACGGCGATCGCTGGATCCTCGTCGCCTCAAAGGGCGGCGCGCCCGATCACCCCGGATGGTTCAAGAACCTCGAGGCGGACCCCGACGCGACGATCGAGGTGCTCGCGGACGAGATCCCGGTCCGCGCATCGGTCGCGCGTGGGGAGGAGCGGGCACGCCTGTGGGCGCTGATGAACGAGGAGTGGCCGAGCTACGCCGAGTATCAGACCCGAACCGATCGCGAGATCCCCGTGGTCATCCTCCGGCGCCGCTGACCTCGGATCCGGATCCCGCCCTCAGAGGTTCACCACCGTCCCCAGACACGGCAGGCGCAGCAGCTGCGGAGCGCCGACGACCCGCTCGACGGCCTCGGCCGCCGAGCACGGCCCGGTGACCATCTCGCGGGCGAGCGCGGCGACCACGACCGGTGCGGAGAACGACGTGCCGCTCCACTGCGCCCAGCCGGCGAAGGCGTCGACGTCCGTGGCGTTGATGCGGGGGAACGCCCCGTCGAACGATGCGAAGAACGCGCTGACGAGGTCGACGCCGGGTGCGCACGCGTCGACCCAGTCCCCGTAGTTCGTCCACTCCGGCGGCCCGTCCGGGCCGATCGCTCCGACCGCGACGACGTTGTCGTAGGCGCCGGGGTACTGCCGCGTGCAGACGCCGTCGTTGCCCGCCGACGCGACCAGCACGACGCCCGCGAGGTGGGCGGCCGCGATCGACGTGCGCAGCGCCTGTGCGTGGTCCCACACCGGCCCGCCGAACGACATCGAGATGATGTCCGGCGGTCCCCCGGCGCGCTGCACCGCGTCGTCGATCGCGTCGCAGATGTCGAGCTCGCGCCCGTCGCCGAGTGGGGAGACGACGTGCTCGACCCGGATCGTGCAGCCCGGTGCGAGCTGCTCGATGAGGCCGGCGATGAACGTCCCGTGCCCGGCCACCGGGTCGAGGTAGTCGTCGGGCGGGAAGACCTGCCCGGTCACCGAGGTGACGGCGACGTCGGGCTCGTCGGCCGGCCCGGAGATGCGGTCCGGCGCGCCGGGGTCGAGCAGCAGCGGCGGGCGCTGCCCGTCGGCGTTGACGCCGCCGGGCTGATCGCCGCCGGCCAGGCCGGTGTCGAGGACGACGATGCTCGGGTGCCGCCCCGGCCCCGCGCACGCACGGACGGGGAGGGCGCGCGCACTCATGGGTGCCGCGGAGCTCGTGGGCGCCTCGTGGCTGCGCCACGGATGCGAGCGCCATGGGGTCGACTGGACCGCGTGCGAGCGCCACGGGTTCGCGTCGACCGCGTGCGAGCGGTACGGATCGGCGCCGGGGCCGTAGCGCAGCGACGGGTGCGGGAGGCCCGCGCAGGGGTCGCAGGGATGGGCGAAGAACACGTGCTCGGGTTGTGCGTCGAGGCCTTCGGCGCGCAGCAGCTCGACGAGCGCCAGGGGGTCCGGCACATCGTCGATCGTGGTGAAGCGCGCCCCCTCGTCCGCGCCGTCCGCGCCGTCCCGGCGCAGCACCTCGAGCGCGCGCTCGCGCGCCGCGCCGCGGACGAGGATCCGCCCCGGAACGTAGGCGAACCCCCCGCCCTTGCCGGAGATGGCGATGCGGTCGGCCCAGGCCGGGCGGGCGGGCGGCTTGCGCGGGTCCTCGTCGGACG
>JADGPM010000343.1 GCA_017882425.1 Solirubrobacteraceae bacterium | reverse complement strand
GGCCATGTCGGACACTGGAGCCTGACGGCTGCACCGCCGCCGATCATCGGGAGAAACCCGCGGGGATGTGTCCGCCGGGCCGCGATGATCCCGGCGATCGGTCGCGCTGAAGGTCGTGCCCGGCCAGCGCCGCCACGCGCGCGACGAGCTGCGAGTCGCCGCTCAGCGACCGGACGCGTAGGGCACGAGGAGCACGGGGACGGCGCTGCGCGCGAGCGCAGCGCGGACGACCTCCGCGCGCCCGGGCGCGAGCTCCTGGTTCCAGCCGAGCGCGATGAGGTCGGCGTCGACGTCGCTCGCTGCGGGGGCGATGTGGTCCGCGGCGCTGCCGACGCGCTCGATCACCTCCACGCGGGTGTGCCCGTCCACGACGAAACGGGCGGCGAACTCGCGCTCCCAGGCGGGGATCGCGTGCTGCGGCTGGTCCTGGAACGCGGGGATCTCATCGCGGCCGTGGACATGGAGGACGACGATCTCGACATCGCGGCGCCGCGCCAGCGCGATCGTGTCGGCGATCGCCTGCGAGCTCTCGCCCGACCCTTCGAGCGGCGTGAGGACACGCGTGATCGGCGCTCCCGCGGTGCCGTCCGGTGGCACGACGACGACGGGCTTGCTCACGCGCATGACCACCTCGAGCGCCGTGCGGCCGGCCGGTCTGGGCCCGCTGTGCACCCCGCGGGCGCCGAGCACGACCACGACGACGTCCGGATCCGCGGCGGCCGCCGCGATCGCCTCGATCGGTGAGCCCTGCGCCTCGCGAAACGTGACGTCGGCGTGCCGTGCCACCTCGAGCGCGGCCTCGACGCCGTCCTCGCGCACGTGCAGGGCGATGACGCCTGCCTGGAACAGCTCGGCGACCGATCGCGCGGTCTCGAGGACGGCGGGCGCGCACGGGCTCGTGTCGATGGCTGCCAGCACCTGGTTCATGTCGGACCCTCACTCTCGGATGCCGGCGACAGATCGAAGGTCCGGGCGACGGGACCCACCTCGACCGGCTCGCCGCCGGATGCCACCACGGTGATCGGCGGGGTGGCGCTGATCCGGGCCCCGTCCGGGGTGATGCGCAGGCGGACCCGACTGCCGCGGAAGCGCACGCGCAGGTCGAGCGCGTCGAGGCCGGGCATCGCGACGGGGTCGATCGCAAGTGCTCCCCCGGCGGGCCGCAGGCCGCCGAAGCCGAAGCTCAGGGCGCGCCAGAGGCTGCCCATCGTCGCGAGGTGCAGGCCGCCGGCGCTCGTCTGGCCGATGTCGTCGAGATCGATCCGAGCGGTGAGGCGCAGGAGCTCGAGCGCCTGATCGAGCCGGCCGCGGCGGGCGAGCAGCGCGGCGTGGACGCCCGGCGAGAGCGTGCTGCCGTGCGCCGTGCGCGGATCGTAGAAGTCAAGGTTGGGGGCGAGCGAGCCGGCGACGACCTCATCGGGCACGAGGTAGTGCAGCATCAGCACGTCGGGCTGCTTGACGACCTGCGCGGCGTGCGTGCGCGCGGCGCCCAGCAGCAGGTCGGCGGCCACCGGCCGCTGCGCAGCGATGTCGGCGATCACGAGCGGCTCCAGGGCCCAGAACCCGGCGAACTGCTCGTATCGCCCGGTGGCGGGGTCGTAGCCGTCGACGAGCGCGTCCGCCAGCGTCAGCCAGCGCCGGCGTTCGGCCCCGTCGAGCGCTCCGGCCGGCGCCGCGCCGGCGGCACGGCGCAGCGTCCAGCGCGCCATGACGTTCGTGTAGGCGTCGTCGTCGACGTGCTCGTGGTACTCGTCGGGTCCGATCACGTTGCGGATGTGAGCCCCGCCGCCCCCGTCGACCTCGATCCGCGAGGCCCACCAGCGCGCGGTCTGCACGAGCAGCTCGAGGCCGGGCCCGGCAGCGAACGCGCGGTCGCCGGTCCAGTCGATGTACTGCGCGACCGCCCACGCGACGTCCGCGACGATGTGCTCCTCGAGCACGCCCGTGCGCACCGCGACGCGCTCGCCGCGGGGGTTGGACATGGACTGCGGGGTCACGTCCTCACCGGTTGCCGCCGACTCCCACGGGAAGCGCGCGCCCGCGCCGCCCTGCGCGCGAGCGGCCCGCTGCGCCGCGGGCAGCCGCCGCAGACGGTACTCGAGCATCGCGCGCGCCCCGGCGGGGTGGGTCGCGGCGAGGAACGGCAGCACGTAGACGTCGCTGTCCCAGAAGACGTGCCCCCGGTAGGCGCCCCCGGACAGCCCGCGCGCCCCCACGGGCGCCTCGCCCTCGTCGGGCACCGACGCCATCAGGTGGAAGAGCGCGAAGCGCACCGCGAGCTGCAGGTCGCGATCGCCGTCGATCGCGACGTCGGCATTCTCCCAGCGCGCAGCCCAGGCCTGCCGGTGCTCGGCCAGCAGACCCTCGAACCCCAGCGCGCGCGCGGCGCGCGTCCTGACGAGCGCGGGCTGCTCGTCGGCCGGCCGGTCCGCCGAGCCCACGTAGCACGCGACGCGATCGAGGACCCAGTCGCGCGCCGGTCCCGGGGGACCCTCATCGCGAACGCCGTCGTGGACCGCGCCGACGACCGAGCCGTCCTGGCTCGTGACGCGCATCCACGAGCAACCGTCGACGGAGCCGGTCTGCGGCGTCGCGCCATATGGTGGCTGCAGCCCCAGCGGCGCGCCCAGCATCGCGCCCCGGCTGCGTACGCGCAGGACGGCGGT
>JADGPM010000092.1 GCA_017882425.1 Solirubrobacteraceae bacterium | reverse complement strand
GAGCGCGGACCGGCGCTCCGCAAAGGGGCGCGCTACGCGCCCCGCATGAGGCCCGCGAGGATGTGCTCGGTGCCGTGCAGGTGGTCGGAGACGATGCCCAGCGCGCGCGGCGCGTCGTTCTTGCGGATCGCCGTCAGCAGCTGGGCGTGCTGGGCGTTGGCGTGCGCGAGCACCTCGTGCGGGTGGGGGATGTGGGAGATGAGGTCCGTCATCTCGCCCTGCGACTCGGTCGCGGCGGCGACCAGGCGGGCGCTGCCCGTCACCTCGGCCAGGCCGATGTGGAAGCGCACGTCCGCCTGGCGGTACGCGTCGTAGCGGTCGAGCAGATCGTCCATGCGGCTCACCAGCGCTGCGAGCGGCACCAGGTCCGCCGGGTCGGCGCGCTCGGCCGCGAGCGCGGCCACGGCGAACTCGATCGCCAGGCGCATGTCGCACGCCTCGCGCCAGGTCGCCAGCAGCTCCGCCGACGGTGCGTCCGCCGGCGGCAGCGGGTCGGAGACGAAGGTGCCGCCGCCACGTCCGCGCACGGCGTACAGCATGCCGCTCTCCGTCAGCGCCGTCAGCGCCTGGCGCAGCGTGGAGCGGGCGATGCCCAGCTGGGAGCAGAGCTCGCGCTCGGGCGGGAGGCGGGTCCCGGGGGCGAGCAGGCCGAGCTTGATCGCGGTGCCGAGGCGGTCGACCGTCTCCTCGAAGGCGGTCTGCGAGCGGACCGCCGCGAAGACCGCCTCGAGCGACCGCTGCGCTGTGGCCGGGTCGGCCATCGTGTCGCCGGGCGGCTAGAGCCGCTCGAACCCCCGGAAGCGCTCCCATTCGGTCACGGTGGCGTCGAATGCGGCGAGCTCCACCGCGGCGTTGTTGCAGTAGTGCTCGACGACGTCCTCGCCGAACGCCTCGCGCGCGACGTCGCTGGCGGCGAACAGGTCGCGGGCGTCGCGCAGCGTGCCCGGCACCCGCTCCTTGCCCGAGGCGTAGGCGTTGCCCGTCAGCTCGGGCTCGAGGCCGAGCTCGGCGTCGACGCCGTGCAGGCCGCCGGCGATCATCGCCGCCAGCGCGAGGTAGGGGTTGACGTCCGCGCCCGGGACGCGGTTCTCGATCCGCTTGCCCTTGCCGTGGCCGAGCACGCGGATCGCGCAGGTGCGGTTGTCGGTGCCCCAGGCGACGGTCGTCGGGGCGAAGGACGCGGACGCGAAGCGCTTGTAGGAGTTGACGTTCGGAGCCAGGAACAGCGTCAGCTCGCGCAGCGTCGCGAGCTGACCGGCGAGGAACGCGTCGAACACGGCCGGCTCGTCGGCGAACACCGGCTCGTCGCGGGCGTCGCGCAGCGAGAGGTGGACGTGGCAGGAGCTGCCCTCGCGCTGGTCGTACTTCGCCATGAAGGTGATGGACATGCCCTCCTGGTCGGCGATCTCCTTCGCGCCGTTCTTGTAGATCGCGTGCTTGTCCGCGGTCGGCAGCGCCTCGTCGTAGAGGAAGTTGACCTCGTGCTGGCCGAAGTTGCACTCGCCCTTGGAGTTCTCGACGACGAGGCCGGCCTGGAGCATCTCGTTGCGGATCCGGCGGATCAGCGGCTCGACGTGGGACGTGCCGAGGATCGAGTAGTCGACGTTGTAGAGGTTGGCGTGCTCCATGTCGCGGTAGCCCTGCTTGAAGGCGTCGCGGTAGGAGGTCTCGAACAGCAGGAACTCGAGCTCGGTCGCCGCCAGCGCGGTCCAGCCGCGCTCGCGCAGGCGCTCGAGCTGGCGGATGAGGATCTGGCGCGGGGAGGCGGGCACGGGCGAGTGGTCGTGCCAGGCCAGGTCGGCGAGCAGCAGCGCGGTCTTGGGCAGCCACGGCACGCGGCGCAGCGTCGTCATGTCGGGGACCATCAGGAAGTCGCCGTAGCCCGTCTCCCAGGACGACATCCGGTAGCCCTCGACGGTGTTCATGTCGACGTCGACGGCGAGCAGGTAGTTGCACGCCTCGGCGCCGGCCTCGACGACCGCGTTCAGGAAATGCGACGCCGTGAAGCGCTTGCCCTGGAGGCGCCCCTGCATGTCGGTGATGGCCAGCACCACCGTGTCGATCTCGTCGGCCTCGGCGGCCGCCCGCAGCTCGTCAAGCGTCATGGCGGATGAAGGTATATGGACCGAGCCTTTCGGCGCAAGATCGGGGGCACTGTGCTTGCCTTCCGGCTCGACCCACCGTAGGCTCACGATTGGACCGGACCAATGCGGCTCTCCCTCGACGCCACCGCCGGCACGCCGGCCTACCAACAGATCGAGGCGCAGCTCGTGACGCTGATCGAGAGCGGGCAGCTCGGCCCCGGCGACCGGCTGCCGCCCGAGCGCGACCTGGCCGCCGAGCTCGGCGTCAGCCGCATGACCGTCCGCCAGGCGTTCGACGCGCTCGCGCGCCGCGGCATGGTGGAGCGCGGCGTCGGGCGGGGCACCTTCGTCTCCGCGCCCAAGCTCGACCTCGATCACGCGAGCCGCGTCGCCGGGTTCACCGAGCAGATGCACGCGGCGGGCCTGGAGGCCGGCGCGCAGGTCGTGCGCGCCGAGGTGATCCCCGCGTCCGCCCGCGTCGCGACGGCCCTGGGGATCGAGCCGGGGGCGCCCGTCGCCCACGTCGAACGCGTGCGCTCCGGCGCCGGGGTCGCGCTGACGCTCGAGGACTCCTGGCTGCCGGACGCCCTGTTCCCGGGGATCACCGAGCTCGACCTCTCCGGCTCGCTCTACGACCTCATGGGCGAGCGCTACGACCGTGTCCCGGTTCGCGCCGTCGAGCACCTCGAGCCGGTCGCCGCCCGCGCGCCGGACGCCCGCGCGCTCGGCGTGCGGCCGCGCTCGCCGCTGATGCTCGTCGAGCGCGTCGCCTACGACGCCGGCGGTGCGCCGGTCGAGTACGCCTCGGACCGCCATCGCGGGGACCGCGCACGCTTCGTCGTGGAGGTGGCCCCTCGTGGATGAGGTCCTCGCCGCGATCGTCGCGCTGCTCGAGCCCGACCTCGGCCCGCCGGCGGGCGAGCCGGTGGTCCTCTCCGGCGGGATCACGAACCGCAACGTGCGCGTCCGACTCGGCGAGGGCGACTACGTCCTGCGCATCTGCGGCCGCGACACGGAGGTGCTGAGCATCGACCGCGCGACCGAGGTCGCCGCGACGCGCAACGCCAACGCGGCCGGGGTCGCCCCTGAGGTCGTGCGCTGGATGCCCGAGCAGCGCTGCCTGGTGACCGCGTTCATCCCTGGCACGCCGATCGACGCCACGGCGCTGCGCGAGCCGCGGCGTCTGGCCCAGGTCGGCAGGGCGCTGGCACGGGTGCACGCCGGGCCCGCGCTGGCGACGGCCTTCCCGACGTTCACCCTCGTCGACGAGTACGCCGCCGCGGCGCAGGAGCGCGGAGGGCGCGTCCCCGAGACCGACGCCGCATTCGCGCGCGAGCTCTCCGAGCGCATCGCGGGCGCGCTGCACGGCTCCGAGCACGAGCCGGTCCCCTGCCACAACGACCTGCTGACCGCGAACTTCATCGACGACGGGGAGCAGCTGCGCATCGTCGACTGGGAGTACGCCGGCATGAACGACCGCTATTTCGACCTGGGCAACCTGTCCGTCAACAACGGCCTCAGCGAGGATGACGACCGGATCCTCGCCGAGGCGTACTTCGGCGAGCCCGCCGGGGAACGGCGGCTCGCCGCGATCCGGCTGATGCGGCTGATGTCCGACGTCCGCGAGGCGATGTGGGGCGTGCTGCAGGGCGTGATCAGCGAGCTGGACTTCGACTACGCGGCCTACGCCGCCGACCACTTCGGCCGGCTGCGGGCGGCGGCGGCAGATCCCCGAGTGGAGGAGTGGATCCGTGGCACGTCCGCGTGAGGTTCCGGACCGCGCCCGCGTGGTCATCATCGGCGGCGGCGTCGGCGGGACGAGCATCGCCTACCACCTCGCCGAACTCGGCGAGCGCGACGTCGTCCTGCTCGACCGCAACGAGCTGACCAGCGGCTCGACGTTCCACTCGGCGGGGCTCGTGGGGCAGCTGCGCTCCAGCGTCTCGCTGACGAAGATGATGATGTACTCCGTCGAGCTCTACCGCCGGCTCGAGGCCGAGGGAACGGACTTCAGCCCGGGGTGGACCGAGTGCGGCGGGATCCGGCTCGCCTGCACGCCCGAGCGCGAGCAGGAGATCCACCGCCAGGTCGCCTGGGCCAAGACGTTCGGCCTGCCGCTCGAGCTGCTCTCCCCCGAGGAGGCGCGCGAGCTGTTCCCGCTGATGGTCACCGATGGCGTGCGCGTCGGGTCCTACCTGCCGACCGACGGCTATCTCGACCCCTCGCAGCTGACCTACGCGCTGGCCGACGGCGCGCGCCGCGGCGGCGTGCGGATCTTCACGCACACCCGCGTCGAGGGCATCGACGTCGATGACGGCGCGGTGCGGCGCGTGCGCACCGAGTGGGGGGACATCGAGGCCGAGGTCGTCGTCAACGCGGGCGGCATGTACGCGGCCGAGATCGGTCGCCTGGCGGGCGTGCGCATCCCGATCATCCCGTTCGCGCACGAGTACCTCGTCACGCAGCCGTTCGCGCAGATGGAGGAGCTGCGAAGGGCGGGCACGCATCTCCCGACGATGCGCGACCCCGACCTGCTCGTCTACTACCGCGAGGAGGGCGGCGGCCTGGTGATGGGCGGCTACGAGCGCGATTCGGCGCCCTGGTCGCTCGACGACCATCTCGTCGACCGCATCCCGCCGACGTTCAACGGGCAGCTGCTCGAGGAGGACTGGGACCGCTTCGAGGAGATCACCGAGAACTCCAAGCGGCGCGTCCCGGTCATGGACGAGATCACCGTCACGAAGCTCATCAACGGGCCCGAGGCCTTCACGCCGGACAACGAGTTCTGCCTCGGCGAGACGGACGTGCGCGGCTTCTTCGTCGCGGCCGGGTTCTGCGCCCACGGGCTGGCGGGCGCGGGCGGTATCGGCAAGGTCATGGCCGAGTGGATCCACAGCGGCGAGCCGCAGATGGACCTCTGGCACATGGACGTGCGGCGTTTCGGGCAGCAGTACCGCTCGCCGTCGTACACGCTGAAGCGCACGAAGGAGGTCTACGAGACCTACTACGACATCCGCTACCCGGGCCACGAGCGCCGGGCGGGCCGCCCGCTGCGCGTCTCGAGCGCGTACGGCTGGCATGGCGAGCACGCCGCCGCGTTCGGCGAGAAGTCCGGCTGGGAGCGCGTCAACTGGTACCAGGAAAACGCGAAGGACGGCGACGAGGCGCTGCGCCCCCGCGGCTGGGCGGGCATGCACTGGTCGCCGGCCATCGGCGCCGAGCACCGCGCGACACGCGAGCGTGCCGGCCTCTTCGACGAGTCCTCGTTCGCCAAGCTCCACATCTGCGGGCCGGGCGCGGCGGCGTTCCTCGAGGGCCTGTGCGACAACGCGGTCGCACGCGGCGTCGGGGACATCACCTACACGCAGATGCTGAACTCGCGCGGCGGGATCGAGTGCGACTTCACGGTCACGCGCCTGGCGCAGGAGCGCTTCTCGATCGTGACCGGCACGGCGTTCGGCAACCACGACCTCGCCTGGCTGCGCCGCCACGCGCCCCGCGACGGGAGCGTCGACATCCACGACATGACGGCGCGCTGGGCGTGCTTTGCGCTGTGGGGCCCGCGCGCCCGGGACATCCTGCAGCCGCTGACGCCGGACGACCTCTCCAGCGAGGCGTTCCCGTACATGACGATGCGCGAGATCACCGTCGGCGACGTGCCGGTCCGCGCGCTGCGGGTGACGTTCGTCGGCGAGCTGGGCTGGGAGCTCTACTGCCAGACGGAGTTCGGCGCCGGGCTGTGGCGCGCGCTGTGGGCGGCCGGCGAGCCGCACGGCATGGCGGCCGGCGGCTACAAGGCGATCGACACGCTGCGCCTGGAGAAGGGCTACCGCGTGTGGGCGGCGGACATCACACCTGACGAGAACCCCTACGAGGCCGGCCTCGGGTTCTGTGTCAAGCCCGACAAGCCCGGCGGCTTCATCGGAGACGACGCGCTGCGCGCGGTCAGGAGCGCCGGCGGGCCGCAGCAGCGCCTGGCCTGCATCACGCTCGAGGACCCGCGCTCGGTCGCGCTCGGCAACGAGCCCGTGCGCGTCGGCGACGAGATCATGGGCCGCGTCACGACGGGCGGGTACGGCTACACGGTCGAACGCTCGATCGCCTACGCGTACGTCCCTGCGGAGCTCGCGGTCGCCGGCACGGCGGTGGAGATCGACATCTTCGGCCGGTGGGTCGCCGGCGAGGTCGCCAGGGAGCCGCTCCACGACCCGAGCGGGGAGCGCGTCAAGGGCTGAGGCAGCGCGGCATCACGCAGCATTCTCTGCGGAGAACCACCGAGGTCGCGCCGTCGTTGGCCGGGTAGCCTGCCGCGAGGCCGAGGTGCCGGGGTTGTGGTGCGGGCCCGGATCTTGCATTATGGGCTCACGCCGAGGCGGACCGTCACGGCATGGCTCGTCGAAAGGAGTCTGGGGGAGAGCGAATGTCCGACTGGGCGGACCTCGAAGTGGGCGCGCGCACCGGCGCGCGCACCCGCGTGGTGCTACGTGATCCCCGCTCCGGGGAGGAACCCCGGAGGGTCAGTCGCTGGCAGTCTGCGCCGCTCGGGCTGCGGCATGAGGCGCCGGTCGGAGCCTCGTTGAGCCTGGCGGTGGGCCAGCGACCCGCGCTGCACCTCGACGCCGTGAGCCGAGGTCTGGCGGCGGTGGGCTTCGAACTGCGCTGCGCCGCGACGACGAGCCGGCGCCTGATCCGGGTCGTCGCCAGGCAGCCGCCGGATCTGGCGCTCGTGCACTCCGCGCTCGACCCGACCGCCCCGCTGGGCTTCGTGCCGATGCTGCGCGACGTCGCGCCCGACATGGCGATCGTCGTGCTGCTCGACGATCTCAACCCGTCGCTCGCGCACGCCGCGGTCGCGCAGGGGGTCGACGGGGTCGTGCTCGGTGACTCGAGCGTTCGCGATCTCGCCCTGATCCTCCAGCGGGTGGCCGCGGGAGAGGCCGTCTACCCGGGCGGGTGGCTCGACGCCGCGCGCCGCGCGGACAGCGAGTCGATCGAAGGGCTGCTCTCCGATCGCCAGCGCGACGTGCTCGACCTGCTCGCGGCAGGGCTCGACAACAGTCACATCGCTGAGTCCCTGCACATCTCGCCGAATACCGTGAAGTTCCACATCCGGCAGATCTACCAGCGCCTGGGCGTGAAGAATCGCGTGGAGGCGACGCTGCTGCTGCAGGCAGAGCGCCGCGCCAACGGCTCGCCTGAACCGGCCGGGTCGACCACCACCTGAACAGGTGGGGGGTCCCCCACCCTCTGGGCCGTTCGGAACCGCCCGAACCCCGGTTTCCACAGCACCGGGCGCGACCTAGGATCGAGCGGTCGAGGGGTGCGCGGGGATCGCGCCCCCGCATCTAGCAGAGGAGACGCATATGTCTGCCCGGGGGAATTGGGCCACGCGGTGGCGTTGGTTCGTCGCAGCGGCCTTCAGCGTGATCGGTCTCGCCGCGTTCGCGGTGCCGGCCGGCGCGCAGTCCACGTATCAAGAGTCGGTGCAGGGCAGCGGGGCTGCACCGAGTGCTTTCACCACCAACATTCCGTACGTTGCGTGGAGGGGCGAGGAGATCCGTGCCGTCAAGTGCACCTGGGATCTCCTTCCTGCGATCGAAGAGGTCAAGGGCGTCCAGCAGTTCCGGTCCGGGAACAGCGTTGACGTTCTCGTCGAGTCGTGGTCCGGATCCAACCCGGGCCCGCAGCTCGAGAGCTCGACGGTGGATTCGCTCTTCTGGTCGAGCGACCGCACGCCGTGCGTGCGTTTCGACATGGTGTCCTCGGACGCCGGGCTCGCACGTGTGAAGCTCGTCGTCTCCGATCGTGATCACAACCCGATCGTCAAGCATCAGTTCCTGATGATCTGGCTCACGCTCGGGAGCACCACGATCGACGAAGTCGGCGCGAACGACCCGACCGGTCAGCAGCCGGCGAACTCGAACGCCTCCGTCGGCGACCCGCTCGGTGATGGCAACCTCACCGCCGCCTCGCGCAACGGACGTGTCCAGGTTCAGGTCACCGGGACGTTCCCGCATCCACTCGCGCCGGGTGGCACGTTCACCCTGCCGAACGACTGGCCGACGATCGCAGGTGCGCTCGCGACCGACAGCAACGTGCTCGACACGAACCCGGCACAGCGCTGGGACATCCATGACGGCCAAGGGCCGGCTGAAGGGCACGTGGCAGGGTTCTGCACACCGACGGTTCCTGCCGTGACGATTGACGCGGTGGACAACTGCAACGGCGGCGCAGCATCCTCGAACGTGTTCGGCCAGGGCGTGACCGCAGCTGGTCCGTTCGACCCCGCACGTCCGGCGACCCTGCTCTCCGATGGTCAGCTCAACAGCGCTGACGCACCGATGCCCGCCACCCGGGTCGATCTCGCGATCGCGCCGAACAGTGGCGCGGCCGGCGACATCTCGGGCGCAGGCGCGCTCGTGCAGGTCGCAAAGACCGACGTCTACAGCCGTGACGGCAATGGAAGCACCACGCCGCACAACCTGTACGCGCCGTACTACCAGCAGTTCATCCCGGCGACCGCCGCGACGAACTACGGCATCCCGGAGGCATCCGGGGTCGACGGGCCCGCCCAGGGGAACAACTTCACGGGGTTCCTCTTCAACGGGCTGATCGACAACTGGGACACGTACCCGCTGAAGAGCGTGGTCGCGACGCCGACGCAGTGCAACCGGACGCTCTGGCATCCGCGGACCACTCCGGCGGGCGATCAGACGGTCGCGGTCTACACCGACGAGCACGGCGAGGCGCAGGTCGCCTACGAGCCGTACGCCGGTGGGTTCTACTACGACAGTCTGCCGGTCGTGCTGAACCGCAACGGCGGCTGTGACCTGCAGGGCATCCACACGCTCGGCACCGCAGCCATCACGGCGACCGCCCGGTACCCGTACCAGCCGGTCGATGCCAACCCGGTGACGTCGGCGACGATCACGAAGACGGTCTCGAGCCTCTTCGACAAGTCGCTGAGCTACTGGCCGAAGGGCCTTGGCGCCGACAACAACAACGCCCGGATCGTCGTGGCGCACGCCAACGACGTGGACGGCACGCCGTTCGCGGGCGAGAAGGTGTGCTTCAACATCGCCGAGCAGGCCGACGGGTTCCAGGCCTACACCGGTGACGCGGGGCCGCTCAACGCGCCGTTCCATGTCGGTGGCGGGTACGCCCCGACGAAGCAGGGTGCGGACATCTGCCGGACCCTCGACAGCAACGGCAACGCTGCGATCGAGGTGTTCAACAGCGATCCGCAGGTCATCAACGTGATCGCCGATTACGTTGATGAGGGCCTGCTGCGGAGCATCGACGTGGACTTCGCCACGCCGGGCTCCAGCGGTGGAACGGTTCCGCCGAGCAGTAACGGCGGGCCGAAGCCGACCACGGGCGCGGGTTCGACGGCGCCGACCGTTGCGCAGATCCAGCAGACCGCTCCGGCGGCCGCCGCTGTGCTCTCGCAGTCGGTGACCCACAAGAGCGCGAAGAAGCTGTCGCGTCGCATCTCGATCGCGCGCATCGCTGTCCGCCAGGGCAAGCGCGTCCTCATGGTGCGGGTGGCGTCGACCCACAGGACCGAGCGGATCAAGATCCGCGTCGGGAAGCACACGTACCGGCGCACCGTGCGCACGAATCACCTCGTCAAGGTCACGAACGTGGCCCTGGGGTCCGTGAAGAGTGTGCAGGTGACGCTCGGGTAAAGCCCCCCGGATCCCGGCCCGGTGGTCAGCTCGACCGCCGGGCCCGGGACCCGGGCCGGACCACGGGGCCCCGCCGGCCGGCGGGGCCCCGTGCACGTCCGGGGACGCTCCGGAGCGCCGCACCACCCTCGAATCCGGCGCATCGCACCGGGCTACCATCGGGGCCGTGCGCGTCCCCCCGCTCGCACGCCGCGCGTCGCCGGTCGCGATGCTGGCGCTCGTTGTGCTCGTTCTCGCGTCCCCCGCGCGCGCGCTCGCCGCTCCCGACTCGGGAACGGTGCTGTCCTGGCTGTCCGGCCAGCGTGAGCGCAACGGCATCCCGGGCGCGCTGGCAGAGCGGACCGACTGGTCCGGTGCCTGCGCGGCCCACATGTCGTACGTCGCCCTGAACGGCGGCGTCCTGACGCATCAGGAGGTCGCGGGCCAGCCGGGCTACAGCGCCGCGGGAGCCTGGGCCGGCACGAACTCCGTCCTGTCGACGGGCACGTGGACGACCGCGGACCACGACCCGTTCGAGAACGCGCCGATCCATCTCGCACAGATGCTCGCCCCGGCGCTCGCCGAGAGCGGGGCATCGAACGGGTCCGGGCTGTGCATCACGACGTGGCCGGGCTATGACCGCCCAGCGCCCGCCGCGACCGCGATCTACACCTACCCGGGGCCCGGGACGACGATCTACCCCGTGCAGAACGTGCGCGAGTCACCGTTCACGCCGCAGGCGAAGCTCGGGCTCAGCGAGAACGGGAACGGCCCGACCATCTACGCGTTCGGCGTGGCCGCGAGCGGCGGGTACCTCGCGCAGCCCAAGCTGGTGACCGCGTCGCTGACCGGACCCGCGGGGGCCGTGCCCGTGATCACGGCCGACTGGACGAACCCGGACTTCGGCCCGGGCCTTCCGCCCGGCACGGCGCTCGTCATCCCGACGGTCCCGCTGCAGAGCGGGGCGACCTACTCGGCGCAGGTGACGATGCGGGCGGCGTCCGACGCCCAGGACGTGACGCGGACGTGGTCGTTCGCCGCCGGTGCGACGCCGCAGGCGCTCCCGGGCGGTGTGCTGCCACCGGATCCCGCTCCTGCGCCCGTGCCCGCGCCGCCGGCGCCGCCGGTGGCGGCGCCGGCGGCCCCGGGCGCGGGTGACGCGGCGACAACGCAGAACGTCGTCGCGCCGTCCCCGCGCATCTCGGGAACCATCAGGCGCCTCGGGCCGCGGAGGCTGCGCGTGCGCCTGACGCTCCCGCGTACGAGCCTGGGGCTGACGGTGCGCGTCGCCGCCGTCGTCACCCGCGGCCACAGCGTCGAGGTGGCGACGCGGCGGGTCCGCTCGACGAGTGCGATCCTGCACCTGCGCGTGCCGCGCGGCACCACCGCGCTGCTGGTCCGCGTGCGGGCCGCCCCCGGCACCGATCCCACCGCGATCGCTCGGGGCCGGCTGACGGTTCCGGCCGGCTGACCGGCCCCGCCGCTTCGGACAGCCCGCGCGGCCGCTGTCGTCCATGGTGGACGCGCGCAGAACGACTAACGTTCCAGGGGCAATTCACTCGACGGAGGCTCCCCATGGCGGTATCGGCGTACGCACAGCTCGATCGTGAGCGCATCAAGCAGCTCACCGAGCGCGAAGAGGCGCGCCTCAACGAGCGCACGACCAGGTCGAAGGCGATGTACACCCGCGCCGGGCAGTCGCTGAGCGGCGGCGTCGCGTCCTCCTACCAGCTGCGCGATCCGTGGCCGATCTACCTCGAGCGCGGCGCCGGCCCGAGCGTCTGGGACGTCGACGGCAACGAGTACTGGGACTTCCACAACGGGTTCGGCTCGATGGTCCAGGGGCACGCCCACCCGGCGATCGGCCGCGCGCTGCGCGATCGCTACGCCGAGGGCACGCACTTCGCCGCGCCGACCGAGGACGCGATCGTCGTCGGCGAGAACCTCGCCGCGCGCTGGGGCCTGCCGAAGTGGCGCTACACGAACTCCGGCTCGGAGTCGACGATGGACGCGATCCGGATCGCGCGCGCCCACACCGGCCGCGACACGATCATGAAGATCTTCGGCTCCTACCACGGCCACCACGACGGCGTGATGGTCAGCATCGGCGTCGAGTACGACAAGATCGGCGACCCGGAGAACCTCGAGTCGCTGCCCTACGGTGCCGGGATCCCGCAGGCGGTCGTCGACATGACGATCGCCGTGCCGTTCAACAATGCGGGCGCGATGGAGCGCCGCATCGAGCGCCTCGACAAGGAGGGCCGCAAGCCCGCCTGCGTGATCATGGAGGCGGCGATGATGAACCTCGGCGTCGTGCTCCCCGAGCCCGGCTACCTGCAGGAGGTCCGCGACATCACGCAGCGCCACGGGATCGTCCTGATCTTCGACGAGGTCAAGACCGGCCTGTGCATCGCCCCGGGCGGCGCGACCGAGAAGTACGGCGTCGTGCCGGACATGGTCACGCTCGCCAAGGCGCTCGGCGGCGGCACGCCCGTCGGCGCGATCGGCGGCTCCGAGGAGGTCATGGCCTGTGTCGCGGACGGCAGCGTCTACCAGGTGGGCACCTACAACGGGAACCCGCTCTGCATGGCGGCCGCGCGCGCGAACCTCGAACAGGTCCTGACGCCCGACGCCTACGCGACGCTCGACCGTCTCAACGACCGGATCCTCGCCGGCTGCACCGGCGTCGTCGAGCGCTACAACCTGCCGGGCTACGCCGTCGGCATCGGCTCCAAGGGCTGCGTCACCTTCTCGCCCCAGAAGGTCGTCGACTACGCGACGTTCAAGGAGCACCAGGACCCGGACCTCGCCGACCTCGCCTGGCTCTTCAACATGAACCGCGGGATCTACATGACGCCGGGCCGCGAGGAGGAGTGGACGCTGTCCGTCACGCACACCGACGCGGCGGTCGACGCGTACGTCGCGTGCTTCGAGGAGATGGCACGCGAGATCACAGCGTGATCTCGCGCTGCGGCGGCCGCAGGCCGTCTCAGCGGTGACGTCGCCAACTCGATCCCGGCTCCGCCGGGTCGAGTTGCGCGAAACCCCTTCTGACGCGCCCTCGCGGGGCGCCCGCGCGGCGCCCCCGCGGGCGCGGCGCCGAGTTGCGCGAAACCCCTTCTGACGCGCCCTCCCAAGGCGCCCGCGGGGGCGCTCCCGGACGCTACATCTGGGACACGAGCACCGAGAAGGCTCGTCGCGCCACCACGAACCCGAGCCGCTCGTACACGGCCAGCGCCGGATTCCCATCAGTCACCGCAAGGCCCAGCGACCGCAGACCATCGGCTCGCGCAGCAGCGATCGCGGCGGCGAGCAGCGCCGTCCCCGTCCCGCGCGGTGCACTCGGGTGGCGGAACAGCTCACCCACCCATGGGCCGCCGAGCGGTGGGTCGCCGGTGTGGCCGCAGACGACGGCCGCGCCGACCGCGGTGCCCATGCTGTCCCGGGCGATCCGGCTGCACGCCAGCAACGGGCCGATCATCTCGCCGATGATCAGCGGCCGCAACTCCTCGATCTCCGACGCCCGGTCCGAGCCGCCGCGATGGTCGGGGTGCCCGGGCGGATATGCGGCCAGGAAGGCGTCGAGCAGCTCCTCGGACTCGCTCCCGGTGGCTGCCTCGATGCCGATCCCCGCAGGCGGCGCTGTCGTGGGCGGCGCGGCGGCCTGGGGATCGAGGGTCATCAGCCGCACACGCCGCCGCGGCCGGGCGATCCCGGCGGCGACCAGCGCCTCGCCGACTGCGACCGGCGCACCGACGACGTGGCCGGCGAGCTGGGTGCGGATCCGCGCCATGAGCGCGTCGATGCTCGCCCCGGCTGCAGGCTCCAGGTCGTCGGCCAGCGGGTGACCGTCCCGGGTGCCGCGCACGAACGTGGCGAGCACCGTGCCGGAGCCATCGAGCAACGACTCGCGCGGACGGGCCATCAGCCCTCGTCGCGCAGCAGCGCCCGGCGCACCTTGCCGCTCGTGGTCTTCGGCAGCTCGTCGGCGAACTCGACGATCCGCGGGTACTTGTAGGGGGCGGTCTGCGCCTTGACGTGCTCCTGCAGCTCGCGCGCGAGCTGCTCGGAGGCCGCCGCGCGGTCGCGCAGGACGACGACCGCCCGCACGACCGATCCGCGCTCGGCGTCCGGAGCGGCGACCGCCGCCGCCTCCGCCACGGCGGGGTGCGAGACGAGCGCCGATTCGACCTCGAACGGCCCGATCCGGTAGCCGGCGGAGATGATGACGTCGTCGGCGCG
>JADGPM010000091.1 GCA_017882425.1 Solirubrobacteraceae bacterium | reverse complement strand
TCGTCAAGCGGGCTGACCTGCTGGACCGCCTGTGCCATCAGCATGACGGTGCGGACTCGGTCGCGCGCCCTCCGTACCGGGCAGCCCTCGCTCGCCTCGGCCCTACGGCGACGAGCGACCAGGGTGCACTTCGAGGTGCGACCGCGAGCCGCACCTCACCGCGAGACTCGCGGCCATGGCTGGTGGCGCGATGACCGGCGGTCGGGCGAAATCAGACCCCGTAAGTGTCGGTCGTCGTGCCGTCGACCGCAGTCAAGACCCCCAACACAAGGAGCAGAAACAATGAGTGACAATCCCGTATTTGTGTACGCGGCCGTGTACGCGGACCGCACCGATGCCGACGCCGACTACGAGACGCTGCTTGACCTGCATTCGGCCGCGCTGGTCGGCAGCTACGACGTCGCCTTGGTCTACAAGGGCGACGACGGCAAGGTGCACGTGACCAAGCATGAGAAGCCCACCCAGCACGGTGCGTGGACGGGTGCCGCGGTCGGCGCACTTGTCGGGATCATCTTCCCGCCCTCGATTCTGGCCGCGGGGATCGTCGGCGCCGCTGCCGGTGGCGGGATCGGCCATGCGATGGGCGGCATGTCGCGCAGCGACGCCAAGGAGCTCGGCGAGAAGCTCGACGAGGGCCAGGCCGCGCTGATCGTGATCGGGAAGTCACGCGTGCAGGAGCAGCTCGACAAGGCGCTCACGCGCGCGGAGAAGAGCGAAGAGCGCGAGATCGACGCCAACGGCAAGGAGCTGGCGAAGGAGCTCAACGCTCTGCCCGCCTAGCAGCGCTGAGTTCCAGATGTCGGTTAGTGTCGTTCCGACCGGAACGTGGGCGCCTGATCGCGGGCGCCCTGGTCACCTAGTTTCCCCGAATGGAGAGAATCTCATGGCGAATGAGAACCTGATGCTGTACGTCGGGTCGTATGACGATGCTGCGGCTGCGGAGAGCGACTTTCGGTCGCTCAAGGATGCGGAGTCAGCAGAGGACTTCTCGGTGGTCGGCGCGGTGGTCGCCAGCCGCAACGATGCCGGTGAGGTCACCGTCGACGAGCATGGGTCTGCGTCGCCGGTCGGTGGCGCCGCGAAGGTGGGCGCGGCCGGTGGCCTGGTCGTGGGCCTGTTCGCGCCGCCGCTGCTGTTGGCGACCGCGATCGGCGCCGGGATCGGCGCCGGGATCGGCGCGCTCAAGAAGCGCCACGAGGAGAAGGAGATGGGCGTCGACGTCGACGAGTACCTCCCGCCGGGCTCCTCGGCGGTCATCGTGGTCGTCGACGACAGATACCTGGATCGCGTCGACAAGGCGCTCGCGAAGTCGAGCAAGAAGATCAGCAAGGCCGTCGACTCCGGTGACGTCGACAAGCTGCAGAAGGAGCTTGAAGACGCGGACACGCGCGTGTCGAAGGCCGTCGACTCCTGATCGGACCGGGGCGCGGGCTCACGAAGGCCGCGCCCCTGATTGCTCCTGAAACGACGAGGGCTCCGCAGATGCGGAGCCCTCGAGAGCCGGCGAGGCCCCCGGCTACCCCCGGCCATCGCGTAACCCACTGAACCGAGGCCCCAATGCTCCTGCCGCTCGCCGCATCCAGCACCACCGTCGTCATCCTCGGCATCATCTGGTTCGTCCTGCTCGTGACCCTCGGGGTCATGTCGATCCGCAAGGGCCACTGGATCATGTTCCTGATCGGGATCTTCATCCCGATCTTCTGGATCATCGGCGCGCTCATGCCCCCGAAGCAGCGGGTGTGACGCGAGCCGCCAAGCTCGAAGGGAGTGCAGCGTGCCTGAGAAGCAACCGAACATCCTCGTGCTCTGGGGTGATGACATCGGCTGGTGGAACATCAGTTACAACAGCCGCGGCCAGATGGGCTACCGCACGCCCAACATCGACCGCATCGCCAACGAGGGCATCGCCTTCACCGACTACTACGGGCAGCAGAGCTGCACAGCGGGACGCGCCGCCTTCATCACCGGACAGAACCCGATTCGCACGGGACTGACCAAGGTGGGCATGCCCGGCGCCGATGTCGGGTTGCAGGCGGAAGACCCGACCATCGCCGAGATGCTCAAGCCGCTCGGCTACGCGACCGCCCAGTTCGGGAAGAACCACCTGGGCGACAGGAACCCGTACCTGCCCACCGCGCACGGGTTCGACGAGTTCTTCGGCAACCTCTACCACCTCAACGCCGAAGAGGAGCCGGAGCTTCCTGACTATCCCACGGACCCGGCCTTCAAGGAACGCTTCGGACCGCGCGGCGTCATGCACAGCTGGGCGACCGATACCGAAGACCCGACCGACGACCCGCGCTGGGGCAAGGTCGGCAAGCAGAAGATCGAGAACACGGGCCCGCTGACGATCGAGCGGATGGGCACCATCGACGACGAGATCACCGCCGGTGCTCTCGGCTGGATCGACAAGACCCACGAGGAGGGCAAGCCCTTCTTCCTCTGGTACAACACGACCGCAATGCACTTCCGCACGCACATCGCGGAGAAGACGCGGGGCAAGAGCGGTGGCCAGGGTGACTATGCCGACCGGATGGTCGAGCATGACGAGAACATCGGCAAGATGCTCGACAAGCTCGACGAGCTGGGCATCGCCGAGGACACGATCGTCATCTACTCGACCGATAACGGGCCCCACTACAACAGCTGGCCCGATGCCGGCATCACTCCGTTCGCGCGCGAGAAGGACACCAACTGGGAAGGCGCCTGGCGCGTGCCGGCGTTCGTGCGCTGGCCCGGGAAGTTCAAGGCGGGCACCGTGCTCAACGGCGTCGTCACCCACCAGGATTGGGCGGAGACGCTGCTGGCTGCAGCCGGAGCGCCGGACATCAAAGAGAAGCTGCTCGACGGCTGCGAGCTGGGCGAGAAGACCTTCAAGGTCCACCTTGACGGCTGGAACATGCTCCCGTACTTCAAGGGAGAGGTCGAGGAGAGCCCGCGCCCGTTCTTCTTCTACTTCAGCGATGACGGAGACGTCCTCGCGGTCCGCTTCGGGGACTGGAAGCTGACGCTGATGGAGCAGCGCGCCCACCAGCTGGCCGCCTGGATCGAACCGTTCGTGCCGTTGCGCGTCCCGCACATCTTCAACCTGCGGCGCGACCCGTTCGAGCGGGCCCTCGAGAACTCGAACACCTACTACGACTGGATGATGTCCCACGCCTTCCTGATGTACGAGATGCAGGCGATCGTGGCGGGGCAGATGGAGGAGTTCATCAAGTTCCCGCCGCGCCAGAAGCCGGCCTCCTTCAACCTGGACGCGGTGATGGCCAAGCTGCAGGACGCCGCGGGCAGTGCCCGCCACTAGGCCGTGATGCAGGCCAGCTGAACCGGACCCCCGGCGGGCAGCGTGTCCGCCGGGGAAGTCGATCCCGGTGCAGACATCAAGGACGCTGGTGGCTGAGATTGGACCGCCGACACGCACACGATCCGCCGTCGCCTGGGGTGTCGGATGAGGTCCGGGACTTCTATGACCGGTATCCGTATCCGCGGCCGGTCGACGACCTCGACCGGTATCGCAGGCTCTGGCAGGACCCCCGGCGACGTCGCGCCGAGCATCACCTGCTCTGGCCCACGAGCCCCTACCGCAAGGATCGATCGATCCTGATCGCCGGGTGCGGCACATCTCAGGCCGCCAAGCATGCGCTGCGCTGGCCGACGGCCCAGGTGACGGGCATCGACTTCAGCGCAACGAGCGTGCGGTCCACGCAGGAGCTGGCGCGCACCTACGGCCTGGACAACCTGCAGGTCCGCCAGTTGCCGATCGAGCGGGCGAGTGAGCTGGGGACCAGCTTCGATCAGATCGTCTGTACCGGGGTGCTTCATCATCTGCCCGATCCCGACGTGGGGCTGGCCGCGCTGCGAGACCTGCTCAACATCGATGGAGCGATGCAGCTGATGGTGTACGCGCCGTTCGGACGCGCCGGCATCTATCTGCTGCAGGAGTTCTTCCGGCGCACGGATACCCGCGCGACCGACGAAGGGATCCGAGACCTCATCGCCGTGCTCAGCGAACTGCCTCCCGGTCACCCGCTGTCGACGCTGCTGCGCGAGGCGCCGGACTTCCGGCACGAGGCGGGACTGGCCGACGCGCTGCTGAACCCGCAGGATCGGGCGTACTCGGTTCCGCAGCTGTTCGAGTTCATCGAGGGGGCGGGGCTGACCTTCGGCCGTTGGATGCGGCAGGCGCCCTATTCACCCCACTGCGGCGTCATCGCGAGGATCCCGCAGGCCTCCCGGATCGCCCAGCTCCCAGCGGCCGAGCTGTATGCCGCCGCCGAGCTCTTCCGGGGCTCGATGGTCCGCCACAGCGTGGTCGTCTACCGCGACGATCGCCCCGAAGACCCTCAGCCCATCAGCTTCGCCGATGACAAATGGCTCAGCCACGTCCCGATCCGAGTACCCGACACGATCTCGGTCGATGAGCGGCTACCGCAGGGCGCCGCGGCGGTGCTGATCAACCGCGGCCACGCCGACACCGACATCTACCTCCCGATCGACGCGCAGGAGAAGCGGCTGTTCGACGCGATCGACGGGGCGCGCACCGCCGGCGGCATCGCCCGCGAGCACGGGCACGCCGACATGGCGCGCCCCCTCTTCGAGAAGCTCTGGTGGCATGACCAGATCGTGTTCGACGCGTCGCGGTAGGAGCGCACGCACCGCGTCGTGCGCCACGACGGCCCTTCGGGAACAATCGGGTTGTGCCCATCACCGACGACATGGTGCTCGTCCCCTGCGGCAGCTTTCGCATGGGCTCCGACCGCCACTATCGCGAGGAAGCGCCGGTCCATGACGTCTCCGTCGACCCGATCTGGATCGACCGCTGCGAGGTCACGAACGCCGACTTCGCCGCCTTCGTCGAAGCAAGCGGATACGTCACCGTTGCGGAGCGTCCGCTCGATCCGTCCGAGTTTCCTGGCGCGCCGCCGGAGAACCTCGTGCCCGGCTCGCTCGTCTTCACGCGCACGCCTGGCCCGGTCGATCTGCGGCACCTGAGCCAGTGGTGGACGTGGACGCCGGGCGCGTGCTGGCGGCACCCGCACGGGCCACGCTCGTCGCTCGCCGGGCTCGAGCACCATCCGGTGGTGCACGTCGCCTACGAGGACGCCACAGCCTTCGCGACCTGGGCCGGGAAGGACCTCCCGACCGAGGCGGAGTGGGAACACGCAGCGCGCGGCGGGCTTGACGGTGCCGCGTACACCTGGGGCGATGAACCCGAGGCGCCGGGCGCGATGCTCGCCAACTTCTGGCACGGCGACTTCCCATGGCGCCCCGCGCCGGGGTACGGCAGCACGCAGCCGGTGGGCTCCTTCCCGCCGAATGGGTACGGACTGCAGGACATGGCCGGGAACGTCTGGGAGTGGACGACGGACTGGTATTCCGCTCGTCACCCGGAGGACGCCGACAAGCCGTGCTGCGTGCCGCGCAACCCGTCCGGCGGGCGCGAGGAGGACAGCTTCGACTCGGCCCAGCCACAGTTCCACGTGCCGCGCAGGGTGATCAAGGGCGGCTCGTTCCTATGCGCCGACAGCTACTGCAGGCGCTACCGACCCGCCGCCCGCCGCCCGCAGATGATCGACACCGGTATGAGCCACATCGGCTTCCGGTGCCTCCGGCGACCTCAATCATGAGACCGTGATGCCGGACGCTCCCGATCCCGATCTCACGGCACCCTCCGTCAGAACCGCCGCCGGTCGCGTCGGCGCTCGCGGCGGCGCACCCCGCACACCGAGACCGGCGACAACGGCCGCCCGAACGGGTCGATGAACAGGCTCACAGGGCCGGCGTGGGCAGGAAGTGCCCCGTCAAGGACGTCGATCGAGTACGAGAGCTCGCCGTTCTGCAGCCGCGGCTCCTTGATCACGATCACCGCCTCGTCGGGCACGACACCGCCTGGCTCAAGGAACGAGAGGACGGCGTTCGGCGGGTCGGTCTCGAAGCTGTTGTCTCCCGCGCCCCACAGGTCGACGAAATCAGAGGTGGCCATGTGCCCGACGACCCGCTGGGGGCGATCGGAGAAGTAGATCGTCAATGGGGTGACTCCCTGCAACGTCAGGGTTCCTGCGTCGCTCGTGATGCCCTGTGCGGTCTGCACGAACATCGACTCCTCGGTCTCGAGTTCCTGCACCTGCTTGTCATCCGTCATCTGTGCCTCCGTCTGGGGAATCGTGAGAGGGGCCAACGACTGCCGCACGGGCGTACGGCCATCACGTCGCCCGATCAGGTCCGAGTCGACGATGAGAGAAACCGATGTTCCCGCCCTCGTTGAGGGTTTGGAACCGGAGCCCGCGACGCTACTCCTGCCGCGCCAGCCCTGCAAACGAGCCACGACAAGCCGGCGACTTTCGCCCCAAGCGTGGCTTTGCGTCAGGCGCCGCTGAGGCGTCGGCTCGCCCCGCAGCTCAGGCGCCACGTGTGCAGATCCGACGCTCATGCGGTACCCGCTTGCGGTACCCGCGCACGCACTCGGGATCGCGACGCGAGCCGCCGAACGAGCGAAGGCCCCGCAGGAGCAGGGCCTTCGTGCAGCGGGAGCGACGGGACTCGAACCCGCGACCTCCGGCGTGACAGGCCGGCGCTCTAACCGACTGAGCTACGCCCCCAGGCGCCCGCTCAGTATTGCAACACGCGGGCTGCTCTGACGGGCGGGCGCAACTCCGCCCGGCACGGCGTGTTCCGGCGTCTGGAACTGCACGTCCTACGCAGGGAGGCGAAGGTACACATGCGCAGCACTCGGATCACTCTGACGTTCGTCGCGATCATCGCGACGTTCGCGGTCAGCGCGACGGTCGCGCTGGCGGCCACCATCACCGGCACGCCGGGCAACGATCGGCTGGTCGGCACCCGCACGGCCGACACGATCGACGCCCAGGCGGGCAACGACCGCGTCTTCGGCCTGGCCGGCGACGACAACATCACCGGCGGCGACGGCTTTGACCGCATCCGCGCCGGGCAGGGCAACGACACGGTCGACGCGGGCGCCCAGGCGGACGTCGTCGACGGCGGCCCCGGCAACGACAGCATCGACGGCGGCCCCGGCAACGACCGCCTGTGGGGCGGCGCGGGCAACGACACGGTGCTCGGCCATGCGGGCGACGACCGGATCCACGGCGGCCCCGGCGACGACAACCTCGTCGGCGACACCCCGGGCACGGGCGACCTGTTCTCCAACGACCGCATCTACGGCGGCCAGGGCAACGACACGATCACGGGCGGCGACGCCCGCGACCGGCTCGCCGGCGGCGACGGCAACGACACGATCAACGGCAACGCCGGCCCCGACCTCATGAGCGGCGGCGCAGGCGACGACACCCAGGACGGCGGCCCCGGCAACGACCGGATCTACGCCAACCTCGGCGTCGACACGACCAACGGCGGCGACGGCAACGACGACCTGTGGGCGCTCGCCCGCGGCGACGTCACTCCCGGGCCGAACGGCGAGGTCGACCAGGTCGGCGACACGCTGATCGGCGGGGCCGGCGACGACACGTTCCACACACGCGACGGCGAGGTCGACAAGATCACGTGCGGCGACGGCAACGACGTCGCGCTGCTGGACACCGTCGACGTGATCACCGACGCGACGCCGGCCAACCCGAACGGCTCGTGCGAGAAGGTCGTCCGCAAGGCCCCGAAGGCGGCCGACCCGAGCGCCCGCAGCGAGGACAAGGTCCAGGCCCAGACGAAGACCGAGGACACCTCGCACGTCAGCTGACCCACTGGACCGACACACCCGGGTCGCGGCAGGGATCGCGGCGGCCCGGGTCGTGCCACCGGGCGCGAGGCCTCGCAGGGATGCGGGGCCTCGCCTCGTTCCGGGGGCTGCGCGACCCGTCCAGCGAAACTGACGCAGGCGTCAGTTCCGGCTATTCTCGGCCCATGGTCCAGGGTCCTCCGCCGGCAGGCACGAATCCGCTGGCGCTCATGTGGGGGGACATCAAGGCCGACCGCGCCGCGACCGTGCCCTTCCCGCCCGGCGAGTTCGGCTTCAGCATGGCGCGCACGCGGCGCTACGCCGCGGACCCGCTGAACTCGCTGCTCGAGTACTACGAGCGCTTCGGCCCGGTCTTCACGCTGAAGATCTTCCATCACAACGTCGTCGTGCTGCTGGGGCCCGAGGCCAACCACCACCTGCTCGTCTCGAACGCCCAGAACTTCCGCTGGCGCGAGGGCCACTTCCGCGACCTGATCCCGCTGATGGGTGACGGGCTCCTGACGACCGACGGCGCCTTCCACCGCGAGCAGCGCAGCCTGATGGTCCCGGCCTTCCACAAGCACCGCATCCGCGAGTCACTCGGCGTGATCCAGGAGGAGGTCGACCGCGCGGCCGAGGTGTTCGTCCCGGGCGCGGTCGTCGACCTCTACGAGTGGACGCGGCACGTCGCGCTGCGCATCGCGATGCGCGCGCTGTTCGGCCTGGACCCCGACGCCGCGCGCGCCGGCGGCCTCGACGCGGCCGGCGAGTTCGAGTCCGCCCTGTCGTACTACGGCGCCGACTTCATGCTGCAGATCGCCCGCGGCCCGTTCACCCCCTACACGCGCATGCAGCAGTCGCGTGCCCGCCTGGACGAGCTGATCTACGGCGAGATCGCGCGCCGGCGCCGCAGCGGCGAGCGCGGCCCGGACATCCTCTCGATGCTGCTCGACGCGACCGACGAGCACGGCGCCGTGCTCGAGGACCGCTACATCCGTGACGAGGTCATGACGCTGATGTTCGCCGGGCACGACACGACGACTTCGACGACCTCGTTCCTCTTCTACGAGCTGGCGCGCAACCCCGAGGTCCTCGAGGACCCGCGCATCTCGATCGAGATGATCCTCGACGAGACGCTGCGCATGTACCCGGCCGCGCACATCGGCCCGCGGCGCGCGGTCGAGCCGTTCGAGCTGCTCGGCCACACCGTCCCCGGCGGCATCCACGTGCACTACTGCTCGTGGGCGAGCCACCGGCTGCCGGACGTCTGGGAGGACCCGCACCGCTTCGACCCGCTGCGCTTCACCGAGGAGCGCCGCGCGCAGCTGCGCAAGGGGCAGTACGTCCCGTTCGGCGGCGGCTCGCGCACCTGCCTGGGCATGCGCTTCGGCCAGGCGGAGATCGGGATCATCGCCAGGACGATCCTCGAGCGCCACCGCCTCGAGCTCGTGCCGGGCTACGAGCTCGACATCCGCCACATGCCGACGATCTCGCCGCGCGGCGGGCTGCCGGTGACGGTGCGCCGGGCGACGAGCGGGACTCCGGCGCTGGAGCCCGCGCTCGCCGCCTGACGCTGACGCCTACTTCTTGGCGGTGACGGTCAGCGGGGTCGACCCGCGGCCGGCGCTCTGGAAGTTCCCCGCCCACTGGGCGACGAACGTGTTGGTGCCCTTCGACACGCGCCAGCTCGTGGTGAACGAGCCGTTGGCCGAGACCTTCGCGGTCTGGGTGCGCCAGAAGACCGACCCCGGGGCCAGGTAGCTGACGACGACCTGGTCGCCGCCGTTGGTGGTCGTCGGCTTGAGCGTGCCGGTGACGGTGATGCTCGTCTTCGGCGCCTTCTTGAACGACTTCTGCTTCGTCGTGACGCTCAGCGTCGAGGCGCCGCCGGACAGGCCGCCGGTCGTGCTGAACAGGAGGCTGGAGTCCCCGCCGAGCAGGTAGTCCGTGCCGCCGCCGCCCGCAGCCACGCCGCGCGCGGCGATGACGTTCGGGACGACGAGCTCCGGCGCCCACGTCTTGCCGCCGTCGGCGGTGCGCAGCAGGTAGCCGGCCCCGGACTTCTGACCGAACGAGTTCGTGATCAGGTAGCCCTTGTTCGCGCTGCTGAACGCCATGCCGGAGCGGGCGTTCATGCCGACGCCGAGCAGCGCGGTCCAGTTCTTGCCGCCGTTCGCCGTGCGGTACAGCAGGCCGTTCGAGTCGAGCAGGTAGCCCGTGTTCGCGCTGAGGAAGTCGACGCGGTTCACGCCGCGGCGGTTGACCTTCTTGCCGTTGCGCTGCTTGACGTACTTCCCGGGCTTGAGGACGGTGGTCCACGTGCGGCCCTTGTCGGTCGAGCGCCAGACGTCCTGGAACCCGTAGGCGACGAGCGCGCCGGTGGCCTTGTCGATCGCGCCCAGCTGCGAGCTGTTGATCGAGCCGCGCACGCCGCTGAACGTCTCACCGGCGTCGGTCGAGCGGCGCACGCCCTTGGGCCCCACCACGAGCACCGTCTTGGGATCGAGTGCCACCACGCCGCGCGGGAGCGCGGTGCTGCCGGTGTCCAGCGCGCGCCATGTGGTGCCGCCGTCGTTGGTCCGGAAGAGGCCGCCGGCGCTGTCGAGCGCGAAGCCGTCGGTCGCCGTCGGGAACGAGACGTCCGAGACGTCCTCCGAGGTCGAGACGTTGCCGCGCGTCCACGTCTTGCCGCCGTCGGTCGTCTTCGCCAGCGAGCCGTTGTCGCCGGGTGCGAAGGCGACGCCGGTGGGGCCGGCGATCATGGCGTTGTAGCGGCCCGCGAGCCGCCCGCCGACCGGGGTGAACGTGGCCCCGCCGTCGTCGGAGGTCGCGGTCGAGCCGGTCCCGCCGAGGGTCGCGACGCGCGTCGCCGAGCCGAAGCCGGCCGCGTTGACCGGGTCCTGCGCCGGTGCGACGAGCGTGCCGGTCGCGCCGGCGTCGATCGTGCGCACGATCTGGTTCGTCCCGGTCGTCATGACGCAGAGCGACGGGTTGGCGCACGAGATGCCCTGGAGGTTCTGGGGCGCGCTGAGCGCCAGCGCCTTGGGCTTCCAGGTCAGGCCGCCGTCGTCGGTGGTGAGGTAGAGCGACTGGTCGCCCACGGCGATGCCGTCGGTCGCTGTGGTGAACAGGAAGTGGCGCACCTGGCGCTGCGTGTCGTTCGTGGCCGTCCACGAGTTCGCGCCGTCGGCGGTGCGGTAGATCTTGCCGTCCGAGGTCGCGACGACGCCGGTGTTCGCGTCCAGGAAGCGGACGTCGTTGACCTTGACGTTGCCGCCGCCGGCCGCGGGCGTGCCGGGCGGGGCGATCTTCTGCGCGAACGTGTCGCCGTTGTTGTCCGTGCGCAGGGTCGTGCCGTCGGCGAGGATCAGGTAGCCGGTCGTCTTGTTGACGAACCAGGCGCCCGCGAGCGGCTGCTTGCAGCTCGACTCGACGGGGGTGAAGGCGACGCGGGTGAAGGTCTTGCCGCCGTCGTCGGAGCGCCGCCCGACGCAGCCGCCGCCCGCGAACAGCGAGCTCGCGTCGATGGCCTGGACCTCGGTGAGATCGGTGAACGTGCCGGACGACAGCCCGGTCCACGTGGTGCCGCCGTCGGGCGTCGCGAGGATCGTGCCGAAGTCACCGACGGCGTAGCCCTGCGCGCCCGCGAACGCGACGTCGCGGATGGTGTTGCCCTGCGGGAGCGGGTTACCCCACTGCCAGCCGGACGAGCCGACCTGCACGGTGGCGCCCGCCGGCGCTGCGGCGCTGAGCGCCAGCGCGGCCGCGGCGACTGCCACGGTGATCGTCCTGCGTGTCATGGGACATCCTCCTTCGAAGCGAATTCCGCTGGTTCCACTCACTGGAACGCATTGCCGGCACCGAAGTTACGACGCGGGCGGAGGAATGCTCGGCGGCGGGATGCTGCCGCCCTCGCGCTCGGCCGGAGCGCTCGGCGGTGCCTGCGGCGGCTCGAAGCCCGCCGGCGGGGCGGACGGCGGAGCGATCGGGTTCCCGAACGCGTCGGTTCCGGACGGCGCGGACGGCGGCGCGGCCGGGGGCGCGCTCGGGGCCGCCGGCGCGGCGCCCGGCGCCACGGGGGCATCGAAGATGGCCGCGGGGGCGCCCTCGCCGCGCGCGTCGCGCAGTGCGAAGTAGATCGTCGAGGCCGCCAGTGCCGAGACCGGCGCGAGCAGGACGTTGACGATCAGCTGGACGACGAAGCGCAGCGCCGCGGAGTCGCCGATCGCGCCGATCGCGCTGATCACGAGCCCGACGACGATCTCGATCGCGAAGATCGCCACGATCACGCCGAAGACCTGCCAGCCGTTCCCGCGCACGAGCTCG
>JADGPM010000090.1 GCA_017882425.1 Solirubrobacteraceae bacterium | reverse complement strand
GAGGAGCCCCTGGCGCCGGGTGAACGCAGGGTCGTCGGCGCGTCCGTGCCAGGTCGCGTGCAGCCACTCCTCGTCCAGTCCCAGCGCGGGCGCGAACAGCGTCGCGTGCACGCCCCACTCATAGGACGCACCACAGCGCGCCGTCGTGCGCTGGATCATCGTCTCGCGCTCGTCCGGCGCCACGGCACCGAAGCTCAGCAGCGTCGACCCGGTCTGCCGGAAGCGCTCGAGCAGCGCCGGGTTGTGGGCGATCGTGCGGAAGAGCGCCAGCGGCTCGGCATCGGCGCCGCCCATGAGACGGCGCAGGGAGTCGGCGACCCCCGGCTCGAAGGGTGCGGCCAGCGGGTCGAGGCGCGGCGACATGGCGGCTCCGATTGGTCGGCGTGGTAGCTTCGCTTTTCGAAGCCTCAGCCTATCGCTTGGACAGCCGCAGTGCGACCGGTCCACCGCCACCCCATCTCCGACGTGCTCGACCTGCTCGGGCGCCGCTGGGCGCTGCGCGTGCTGTGGGAGCTGCGCGACGGACCCGTCACATTCGGGGCGCTCCAGCAGGCCTGCGACGAGGTGTCGACGAGCGTGCTCGCCACGCGCCTGCGCGAGCTCGGCGCCGCCGGCGTCGTGGAGCGCGACGCTCAGGGCTACCGGCTGAGCGCGTCGGGGCGGGAGCTCGGGGAACTCCTGCTGCAGCTCAACGCCTGGGCGCGGCGGCACGCTGGGGACTCGCAGCGCCGGGTCGACGACTGAGAGCGTGTCTCGCACACGTCACTTGGAGTCCCCGAGCTCCAGCACCGCGAGGAACGCCTCCTGCGGCACCTCGATGCGCCCGACCTGCTTCATGCGCTTCTTGCCCTCCTTCTGCTTCTCGAGGAGCTTGCGCTTGCGCGAGATGTCGCCGCCGTAGCACTTGGCGATCACGTCCTTGCGGAACGCCTTGACCGTCTCACGCGCGACGATGTGCGAGCCGATCGCGGCCTGGATCGGCACGTCGTACTGCTGGCGCGGGATCTTCTCGCGCAGCTTCTCGGTCAGGGTGCGCCCGACGGCGTAGGCCTTGTCCTTGTGGACGAGCATCGAGAGCGCGTCGACCGGGTCGCCCGCGAGCAGCACGTCGAGCTTCACGAGGTTCGAGGCCTTGAGGTCGGCGATCTCGTAGTCCAGCGAGGCGTAGCCGCGCGTGCGCGACTTCAGCTGGTCGAAGAAGTCCAGGACGATCTCCGCGAGCGGCAGGTCGTAGGTGAGCTGCACGCGCTCGGCGGAGAGGTAGTGCATCCCGGTGTGCTCGCCGCGCTTCTCCTGGCAGAGCTCCATGATCGCCCCGATGTACGAGGTCGGCGTCAGGATGCTCGCCTTGATCATCGGCTCGCGGATCTCCGCCACGCGGGCGGCGTCCGGCATGTCGGACGGGTTGTGGACCTCGAGCACCTCGCCGTTGGTCAGCTCGACCTCGAAGCCGACGGAGGGCATCGTCGCCAACAGATCCAGGTCGTACTCGCGCTCCAGGCGCTCGCGCACGATGTCCATGTGGAGCAATCCGAGAAAGCCGCAGCGAAAGCCGAACCCGAGCGCGTCGGAGGTCTCGGGCTCCCAGGTCAACGCCGCGTCGTTGAGCGTGAGCTTCTCGAGCGCGTCGCGGAGGTCCGGGTAGCGGTCGGAGTCGATCGGGAACAGGCCGCAGAACACCATCGGCTTGACGTCGCGATAGCCGGGCAGCGCCTCGGTCGCGCCGCCGACCCGCGTCGTCAGCGTGTCGCCGACGCGCAGCCGCGTGACGTCCTTGATCCCCGTGATGACATAGCCGACCTCGCCCGCGGAGAGGGTCTCGACGCTGGTCATGGCCGGCGTGAAGAACCCGATGTCGTCGATGTCCGCCTCGGTGCCGGCGATCATCGCGCGGATCGCCTCGCCCTTGGTGAAGACGCCGTCGACGACGCGGATGTACGCGACGACGCCGCGGTACTGGTCGAACTCGGAGTCGAAGATCAGCGCTCGCGCGGGCGCGTCGCGATCACCGGAGGGCGGCGGAACCTTGGCGACGAGCTCCTCGAGGACGTCGATCACGCCCTCCCCGGTCTTGCCGGAGATGATGCGGATGCCGTCCGCGGGCTCGCCGAGCAGCTCGGAGACCTCGGCCCCGACACGCTCGGGCTCGGCACCCGGAAGGTCGATCTTGTTCAGGCAGGGGATCAGCTCGAGCCCGGACTCGATCGCCAGGTAGGTGTTGGCGAGGGTCTGCGCCTCGACGCCCTGCGAGGCGTCGACGACGAGCAGCGCCCCCTCGCAGGCCTCGAGCGAACGCGAGACCTCGTACGTGAAGTCGACGTGCCCGGGGGTGTCGATCAGGTGCAGCTGGTAGCTCACGCCGTCGCGGGCGGTGTAGAAGACGCGCACCGCCTGGGCCTTGATCGTGATCCCGCGCTCGCGCTCGAGATCCATCGAATCGAGCACCTGGGCGCGCATGTCGCGGGCGTGCACCGTCTGCGTCAGCTCCAGGATGCGATCGGCCAGCGTCGACTTCCCGTGGTCGATGTGGGCGATGATGCAGAAGTTGCGGATGTGCGCCTGATCCATGCGAGGTCAGAGGGTAGGGCGCGGGACCGGCGTGGGCCCACCCGCCCGGCACGGCTCGGTTCGCGCGGTCGGCGTCAGGCGCCTGGTGCCGCGGCGGCCTGCGACTCGGGCGGCGCGAGCGCCACGCCGTTGCGACCCTCGGCCTTGGCGCGGTAGAGCGCGCGGTCGGCGCGCCCGACGAGCTCGTCGTCGGCCTCCGCGTCGCCCGAGACGGCGACGCCGATCGAGACCGTCACGCCGGCGTTCGCGGCGACCACGGCGTCGCACATGCGGTGCGCCGCGCGCTGTGCCTCCGCGTCGTCGCGGACGGCGAGCAGCGCGGCGAACTCGTCGCCGCCGAGGCGGTAGAGCGAGTCACCGCGTCGCAGCGCGCCCTGGAGAGCGGCGGCGACCTCGCGCAGCGCACGGTCACCCTCCTGGTGGCCGGCGCGATCGTTGAGCTCCTTGAAGTTGTCGAGGTCGCAGAGCGCGACGGCCGTGGCGACCGGCCGGCGGTGCGAGGCCGCGAGCGTCTCGTGGAAGGTCCGGCGGTGGCCGAGCCCCGTGAGCGGGTCGGTCGCGGCGCGGTGGCGCAGCTCGGCGACCCCGGCGGCGGTGCGCAGGCAGCTCGCGGCCTGTGCGGCGACCAGCTCCAGCAGCTCCACGCGGTCCGTGGACGTGGGGAGCCCGCGCGCGTCGGCGACGATCAGCAGGCCGAGCGCCTCGCCGCGGGAGAGCAGCGGCGCCACGACCACGGTCGCGGCCCCGGCGGCACGCAGCGCGGCGAGCTCGGGCGGGACGCCGCGACCGGTCGTCTCACCACCGGTGAGCGTCACGCAGGAGGCCCCGTTGGCGACGAGCGGCTCCAGCCCCGCGAGTTCGGCGGGCGACACGGCGAGCAGTGCGCGGGCCAGCGGGCCGGCCGCACACGGGACGACGAGCTCTCCGGCGGCGCTGCGGCGCAGCAGCAGCGCGCTCTGCATCTCGGCGAGGTCCAATGCGGCGACGAGCGTGGCGCGCTCGATGCGCGCCGGGTCCTCGAGGCCGGCGAGCGCCGCGGCATGCTGGGCGAGGCGGCTCGCCGGGGCGTTCGCGGGCACGCCCCCGAGCTTGTCGATCCGCCTGCCGAGGGCCTTCGCGGCCGCGCGCGCGGCGTTCTGCTCGACCGGGTCCAGGCCGCCCTCGGCCCCGGCGCGCAGGACGCCGACCGGCAGCCCTCCGGCGAGGATCGGGACGCACAGCTCGACGACGGCACCCGAGGCCGCGAGCTCGTGCTGCTCGGCACCCGAGCGCAGCGCACGGCCGATCGGCCCGCTGGCCACCGGGACGCCGTCGAGGACGTGCCCGGAGCCCGCTGCGGCCATGCTGCGCAGGCGTCCCGCGCGTTCGAGATAGGCCGTCGCATTGAGCCTGCCGGCGGCGGCCAGCGATGCGACCGCAGCGTTGCACGCCACCGTCAGGTCCGTCGCCTCTGCCAGGGCAGAGTGGATCGTGCGGACGTCCACGCTGCGAACGGTATCGGCGCCGGCGGGCGGTATGGGGAAAAGTGGTGCGACGCCCGACGCAGGGATCCCACCGTCGGGCGCGCCATTCAGACCGTTCGGCGCTGAGAGGTCGGGCCTGGGGGCAGGCCTCACGAGCTCGAGCGGGACGGTCATGGGATGCGATTCCCCCGGTCCGGCCTGACTCCTGCATCGCTCGACGGATGTCGTAGTCGCAGTGGCCCGGCTCTAGGCGCCGCGGCGCCGGCGCATCACGAACGCGCTGATCTGCTCGGCCTCCGGAATTCGCAGGAAGTGGATCGCGGTCATGTAGGCGAGCACGCCGGCGACGAGCGAGAGTCCGACCCCGAGCAGCCGCGCGACCGCGGTCGCGTCGCCGACGGCCTGATCGACCGGCCACCAGACGCCGTAGATGACGGCCGCGAGCAGCACCGAGGCGAGCAGGATCTTCCCGGTCGCCAGCAGCGTCGCGCGACCCTCGAAGGACCCGTCGAGCTCGCGCCGCAGGTACCAGCCCTGCGCGAACGTCATCCCGGCGCTCGCGACGGCGGTGCCGATCACCGGACCGGCGATGCCGAACGGCTTGTAGAGCAGCAACGAGAGGGCGAGGTTGACCACGAGGTTCGCGGCGGCGAGCGCGGTCGGGATCCACGGCCGCTGCAGGGAGAAGAACGTTCGCGTGAGCAGCAGGTTCACACCCGCGAACGGCAGCGAGAAGGAGAACCACAGCAGCGCGGTCGAGACCTGGTCGGTCGATGCCACCCCGAACTTGCCGTACTGATAGATGAGCTCGACGATCGGCTTCGCGAGCACCATCGTGGCGACCGCCGCCGGGATCAGGAGCAGCAGGTTCTGGCGCGTGCCGGTTCCCACGAGCGCGCGCAGCCCGTTGGTGTCGCGACGTGCGACGAGACGGCTGAGCGACGGGAACAGGACCGTGGCCAGCGCGACGCTGAAGACGCCCTGCGGAAGCATGTAGATCCGGAATGCCGCGTCGATCGCGCGCGGCGCGTCCTGCGAGATGAGCGCTCCGACGACGGAGTTGATCAGCAGGTCGACGTTGATGACGCCGAGCCCGATCGTCACCGGAAGCATCAGGCGGAACACGCGGATGACGTCCGGGTTGCGCCAGTCCAGGTGGAACTTCAGCCGGAAGTCGATCTTCGTCAGCACCGGGACGACCATCAGCAGCTGGACGATCGTGCCGATCAGGACCCCGATCGCGTACGCGTAGATCTGGTTCTCCCCATGGAACATCGGCCTCAGCGCGATCAGCGCACCGATGATCACGATGTTCCACACGAGCGGGGCGAGCGCCGGAATCGTGAAGTGGTGATAGGAGTTGGCGATCCCGACGAGCAGGCCGTTGATGCCGAGCAGCACGACGACCGGGAAGAGCACCTGCGAGAGCCCGACCGTCAGGTCGACGAGCTGCTGGGAGAACTGGTCGCCGGGGATGAAGATCGGCATGATCACGCCGGCTCCGACGATGAACAGCGCCGTCAGCGCTCCCAGGACGAGCAGGATGATCCAGAACAGCGTCGAGGCGAGGAGGATCGCCTCGCGGCGCCGGCGCTGCTCGAGGTACTCGGCGAAGATCGGCACGAACGCGGCGCTCAGCGCCGCGTCGGCGAACAGGCCGCGGACCAGGTTGGGGACCTGGAAGGCGATCGTGAACGCCGACGCGGGGCCGCTCGTCCCGAAGTAGCTCGCGGCCACGATCTCGCGCGCCAGGCCGGCGATGCGCGAAAGCCCGGTCGCGATCGAGAAGATCGCGGTGTTGCGCGCCATCCCGGCGCGCGCGGGCGGTGCGCCCTCACCCCGGTCCTCTCCGGCCTCGTGCTCGGCGTCGAGGTGCTCGACGGCACGACGCGCGGCGAGCGCCCCGGCGGCGGCGTCCATGTCCGGTGAGGTCCCGCCGAGGCTCTCGGCGTCGACGAGTGCCGCCGGATCCTCGGACCCCGGCTCGGGGCTTCCAGGCGTCGGGCTCACGAGGCCGCCATGCTAGTGCCCGCTCGGGCGCACGCCGCCGGGGCGGCGACCGACCGCTACACTTCTCCGCCCGGTATGGCCAACATTCATTCTCAGAAAAAGCGCATCCTGCGCGCCGAGCGCGAGCGCCTGGAGAACCGGCGCTACACGTCGACGATCAAGACGTACTTCCGCCGGCTCGGAGCAGCCGTCGCGGGCGGCGACGAGACGGCAGCCGATGCGGAGCACCGCGGGCTGATCTCGACGATCGACAAGGCCGTCAAGCGCGGCGCGCTGCACAAGAACACCGGCGCACGCAAGAAGGCGCGCGCAGCGCGCGTTCGCGCCGGCCGCGTCAACGACTGACCCTCCCCGGGGCTCAGCGCGCGATCGCGGTGATCGTCAGCAGCGCCTCGGTGTCCACCTCGAGCGCGCTGCCACCGCGCGTCGCCACCTCCAGCGCAGCCATCGCCTCGACCCCGCGACGCAGCGTGCCCGGGTCGCTCGCGCGCGCCTCGCGGATCCGCCTGTCGGCCGCATAGGGGCTCATCCGCAGTGACGACTTGACCTCGCCGGGCGATGCGCCCGCGGCGAGGCGCTCGGCGATGCCGAGCACGTCGCGCAGGCGCCCGGCCATGCGCGGGATCAGCCCGGCCGGATCCTCGCCCTGGGCGCGCAGCTCGAGATACCGCGCGGTGCAGCCCACGCGGTCGCCCGCGACCATGGCGTCGACGAGCCCCCACACCTGGCGCTCGGCGGACGCCGCCGCCGAGTCCTCGACCTCCTCGACCCCGATCTGCGCGCCGCTGCCATGCTCGATCGCGAGCTTCTCGAGCTCGCGCAGCAGCCGCTGCTGGCGCTCGCCCACCTGGGCGATCAGCGCCTGGACGGCCGCGCCGTCCATCTGCAGGCCCAGCCGCTGCGCCTCGCCGGCGGCCCAGCGCGGCAGGTCGCGGCCCTTGAGGACCTGCTCGGCGGCGATGTCGCCGCCGGCGGCACGGACGGCGCTGTGGAGTGCCTTCGGCGCCTGCTGGCGCCCGTCCTCGCGTGCGAAGAACGCGACCGTCGTGTCCGCCGGCGGGTCGGCCAGCGCGGCGGCGAGCGCGGACTCGACGTCCGCCTCCTTCCAGCGCTCGACGCCGTCGACGACGATGAATCGCCGGCCGACGGCGAACGTCATGGCGTTCAGTGCCTGCGCGACGGCCGCAGGCGTCGCGGCGTCGGCCTCCAGGACCTCGACGCCTCCGGGCCCCGACTGCGCATCGGCGAGTGCCCTCAGGCGAGCACGGCGCTCGGTGACGCGACCGTGGTCGTCACCGTGGATCAGGTAGGCGGCTTTGAACTCGGGCACCGGAACGGAGTCTAGGCGCGGGTCCGGAGGTTCCTCGGCGGCCGCGTCACGCATGGGCTCGGACGAGCAGGCCGTCGCGCGAGGCGTCGACGCGCACCGTTCCGTCGACATCCGTGCGGCGGACCGGTACTCCGGCGCCGCGCAGGGCCGCGAGCGTCGCCGGGGTCGGATGGCCGTAGGTGTTGTCCAGTCCGACCTCGATCACCGCCAGGCGCGGTCGCAGGCGCGTCAGGATCGCCGGCAGCCCCGGGTCGTCGCTGCCGTGGTGGCTCACCTTGAGAACGTCGACGGGTTCGAGCGGGAACCGCGAGAGTACGTCGGACTCGGCGTCCGCCGTCAGCAACACCCGCAGCCCCGGTCCTGTGCCGAGCGCGACGATCGCGCGCCGGTTGGGATCAGCGCCCGCCACGGGTGCGCCGGTGCGCGGCGGCGGAGAGAGCACGCGCAGCGCGAGCGGACCCGCGCGGACCACCTGCCCGGCGATCGGCGCCACGAGCCGCACGGCGTGCCGCGCCGCCGTCGCGGCCATCTCATCGCCCTGCGCCTCGCGGTTGCCGTCGCGCCCGTCGAGCACGAGCCCGACGTGGAACGCGCGCAGGACGTCGTCCGCCCCGCCGTCGTGGTCGGCCTGCGCGTGCGTTGCGACGAGCACGTCGAGTCGCTGGACGCCGGCGTGGCGCAGGCGCGTGAGGATCGGCCCGTCCGGGGGCCCCGAGTCGACGAGCATCGCGTGCCCGCCGGCCTGCAGCAGTGTCGCGTCACCCTGCCCGATGTCCAGGAAGGTCGCACGCGTCTGTCCCGGCCCGGGCCCCTCCAGCACCCGGTGGCGGTGCGCCAACCCGGCCCACAGCGTCGCGAGCGCCAGCACCGGCGCGCAGAGGAGCGCGGCACGCCGACCTCGGCGCCCTCCGGCGAGCGCGGCGGCGAGCACGCCGCAGCTCAGGGCGACCGGGACCGCCCCGGCGGCGATCTGCGCCGAGGGGATCGCCGCAGCCGTGTGCCCGACCCACTGCACGTATGCCAGCGGGTACAGAGCGACCGAACAGAACGGCAGCGCGGCAGCGCTCGCGACCTGACCGACGAGCGCGGCGATCATGCCCAGCCAGGTGATCGGCGCGACCGCGGGAGCCGCGAGAACGTTCGCCGGCAGCGCGACGAGCGAGACCGTCCCGAACACCGCCGCACCGACAGGCGCCGTTCCGAGGGTCGCGGCGCACGTGACGGCGCCGGCCTCGGCGAGGGCATGCGGAAGCCCGCGTTGCACCAGCGCGGCCCTGATCGCGCCCGCGAGGAGCGCGATCGCGACGACGGCAGCGAAGCTCAGCTGCCAACCGGGGTCCTCGAGGGCCGCCGGGTCGAGCGCGAGCGTCACCGCGGCCGCGAGCAGCAGCGCCTGCCAGCGCGCGGCCGGGCGCGAGGCGAGGGTCGCCACAACCCCCGCCGCGCCCATCACCCCGGCACGCTGGATCGATGCGCCGGAGCCGGCGACCGGGACGTACAGCGCGATCAGCACGAGCACGGCCGCCAGCCGTACGCCGCGGCCGAGCCCGAGCCACGACGCGATGCCCAGCGCGAGCACGGAGAGCAGCGCGATGTTGGCGCCGCTGGCGGCGACCAGGTGTCCGAGACCGGCCCGCCGCAGCTCGTTGCGATCGCCAGGTGTCATGGTCGCGTCGTCGCCGAGCACCATCCCGCGGAGCAGTGCCGCCTGCTGGGCGGGCATCCCCTCGCCGAGCGCGCGCTGGGCGCGCCGGCGCACCGCATCGATCAGCCCCGGCGCTCCGTCGCGCCTCCCATCCGAGCGCACGTCGTCGGTCTGTACCACCGCGTGCACGTGGCGGGTGAGCAGCCATGCATCGCGCGGCCCGAGCGCCCGCAGCCCGCCGCTGACCTGCAACGCGTCGCCCGCGGAGAGCCGCGGCGCCGGCCCGGCACCGCGCAGCAGCACGTGCTCGCCGTCCAGCGATGCGACGGCCCGCCAGCCGAACGCCGTCGCCCGCGGGGTCTCGAGCGCCACAGCGCGGGCATGGACGGCATGCCCGATGCGCGGCATCAGCGAGGACCGGTCGAGCACGGCGAGCCGCGCCTGCGCGATCCCGGCGCCGCAGGCCAGCGCGACGAGCGCAGCCAGCGCCGACGCCGGCCCGGCGCTCAGGAGCGGAAGCACGACGACCGCGACGAGCAGCACAGCGGGAGCACGCGGGCCGGCGGCGAGCCCGAGCGCCAGCGCGGCGGTCGCGACGTGGACGGGTCGGGCGCGGGCATCGCCGACGAGTGCGCCGACCGGGCTCATGGCGTCACCTGCGGGCGCAGCGCCTCGAGCTTCTTGGGCCCGATCCCGGGGATCTGGGCAAGGTCGTCGACGGACGCGAAGCCGCCGTTCTGAGCGCGCCAGTCGATGATCTTCTGCGCCGTCGACGGACCGACACCCTGGAGGGTGTCGAGCTGCTCGAGCGTCGCGCTGTTCAGGCTGATCGGAACGGCCGGGACCGTGGCGGTCGCGGCCGAGGACCCAGCCGCCGCCGGCCCGACCGCCGCCACGCGCTCGGGGACGACGATCTGCTGGCCGTCGGTGACCTTGGCGGCGAGGTTGACGGCGGCGGTGTTCGCGCGGCCGGTGGCGCCACCGGCGCGCTGGAGCGCGTCGCGCACGCGCGCCCCCGGCCGCAGCCGGTAGACGCCCGGCCGGCGTACGGCCCCCGCAACGTCGACGACCGAGCTGACAGCGCCCGTGCTCAGGCGCACCGCGGCGGCCGCCGGCGTGGCGCTGCGATGGCTCGAGGCGGGCGTCGCCGCGACCGGCGCCGCGTCCTGTCGTCCGGCCAGCCAGCGGCCGCCCAGCACGATCACGAGGACGGCCGCGATCGCGTACGGGGCGAGCGTGCTGAGCGGGACCGACGGCATGTCCGCGACGCTACGGCGCCGCGCGTGACACGGGACCCCCGCTGTCAGTCGGAAGTGTGGTGCTTCTGTGCCAGCGCAGCCGTGATCCGCTCGACCGCCCGCGCCGCTGTGCTGACGTGCTCGACACCTTGCACGTCCCACGTCCCCAACCCCACGACCGGCTTGCCCGCGCGCAACGCGAACGCGATCTCCGCGAGCGTCCCGTACTCGCCGCCGACCGCCACGCACGCCTGCGCGGCCGCGACGACGAGCGCGTTGCGCGCGGCCCCGAGCCCGGTCGGGATCGCGAGTTCGACCCAGCCGTTCGCGGCCTCGGAGTCCTCGCCGGGAAGGATCCCGATCGTCGCCCCCAGCTCCGAACGCGCACCACGCGAGGCGGCTTCCATCACCCCGCCCAGGCCGCCGGTGATGACGGTGTACCCCGCCTGCGCGAGCGCGGCACCGACCTCTTCGGCGACCGCCAGCGTGGGCGGCGCCGCGACGGCGGCGCCGACGACGGCGATCAGGTCGGCGCGACGCACTACCGCACCACGACGTTGACGAGCTTGCCCGGAACCACCACGACCTTCACAACCTCATGACCGTCCACGTGAGCCACGACGTTCGGGGCTGCGAGCGCTGCGGCCTCGAGGGCGTCGCCGCTCGCGTCCGCGGCCACCTCGACGCGATCGCGCACCTTGCCGTTGACCTGGCAGACCAGCTCGTACGTGTCCCGCGCCAGGTACGCCTGGTCGGCGACCGGCCAGGGCTCCTCCCAGACGCGCTCGCCCGTCAGCAGGTGATAGCCGTCGGCGGCGACGTGCGGCGCGAACGGAAACAGCAGCGAGTTGGCGGTCTCCAGCGCGAAACGCCGCGCCGCCGCGCCTGCGTCGTCGCGCAGGCGCGAGATCTCGTTCGTCAGCTCCATCACCGCGGCGATCGCCGTGTTGAACGCGAAGCGCCCGGTCAGGTCCCCGGTGACCTTCTCGATCGCCCAATGGGCCTTGCGCACCAGGTCGAGATCCGGGCCGGCGGGGTCGCCGGCCAGGGGTCCCGGCGCGCCTCGCTCGGCGGCCTCCGCGCTCAGTCGCCACAGGCGGCTCAGGAACCGCTGGACGCCCTCCAGGCCCTCGTCGGACCAGTCGGCGTCCTGGTCGGGAGGCCCGATGAAGAGGATGTACGCGCGCGCGGTGTCCGCGCCGTAGCGCTCCACGATCTCCCGCGGCGAGACGACGTTGCCGCGCGACTTGGACATCTTCGCGCCGTCCTTGGTGATCATCCCCTGCGTGAAGAGGCGCGCGAACGGCTCCTGCACATCGATGTGGCCGAGGTCGGACAGCGCCTTGCAGAAGAAGCGCGCGTACATCAGGTGCAGGATCGCGTGCTCGACGCCGCCGATGTACTGGTCGACGGGCATCCACGCGTGCAGGATCGCCGGGTCCCAGGCGGCCTGATCGTTGCGGGCGTCGCAGTAGCGCAGGAAGTACCACGAGGAGTCCACGAACGTGTCCATCGTGTCGGTCTCGCGCAGCGCCGGGCCACCGCAGGTGGGGCACGTCGTATTGACCCAGTCCTCGGCGGCGGCCAGCGGCGAGCGGCCCTTGGGGGCGTAGTCGCTGACGTCCGGCAGCACGACCGGAAGCTGATCGTCGGGCACGGGCACGATGCCGCACGCGCCGCAGTGCACGACGGGGATCGGGCAGCCCCAGTAGCGCTGGCGCGAGAGCAGCCAGTCACGCAGGCGGTAGTTGACCGAGGCGTGCCCCTTGCCCTCGCGGTCGAGCCAGGCGACGATCGCCTCGAGCGCCTCGCGATTGGGCAGCCCGTCGAACTCGCGCGCCGAGTTGACCAGCGCGCCGTCGCCGGCATACGGGAGCCCGTCCGCGTCGCCGTCGGGATTCTCCCCCTCGATGACCCGGCGGATCGGCAACCCGAACGCTCTCGCGAACGCGTGGTCGCGCTCGTCGTGCCCTGGCACGGCCATGATCGCGCCGGTGCCGTACTCCATGAGCACGTAGTCGGCGACGTACATCGGGATCGCCTCGCCGTTGACGGGGTTGACGACATGCCTGCCCAGGAAGACGCCGGTCTTCGTCTTGTCCGCGGCCCCGCGAAGCTCGTTGGACTCGTTCAGCGCGTGGTTGACGTAGTCGCGGACGGCGTCCTCGTTGCCGGTTCCGGCCGTGAGGCGCTCGACGTCCGGGTGCTCCGGCGCCATGACGAAGAACGTCGCGCCGAACAGCGTGTCCGGTCGCGTCGTGAAGACGGGATAGTCGATCCCGAGCTCCTCACAGCGGAAGACGACCTCCGCGCCCTCCGAGCGGCCGATCCAGTTGCGCTGCATCGTCTTGACGTGCTCGGGCCACTCGATCGTGTCGAGGTCATCGAGCAGGCGATCCGCGTAGTCGGTGATGCGGAACATCCACTGCTCGAGCTGCTTGGCCTCGACCTCGAACCCGCAGCGCTCGCAGCGCCCGTCGATGACCTGCTCGTTGGCGAGCACCGTCTGGTCGTTGGGACACCACTTGACGGCCGCCTCCTTGCGGTACGCGAGGCCGTTGCGGTACAGCTCGTTGAAGATCCACTGCGTCCAGCGGTAGTAGGCCGGGTCGCAGGTCGCGAACTCGCGCGACCAGTCGATCGAGATGCCCCAGTTGCGGAACTGGCGCTGGAACTCCGCGATCGCGGCGTCCGTCGAGGCGCGCGGATGCTGACCGGTCTTGATCGCGTGGTTCTCCGCCGGCAGGCCGAAGGCGTCGTAGCCCATCGGATGCAGCACGCGGCGCCCGGTCCGGCGGTGGAAGTGCGCGACGGCGTCACCCACGGAGTACACCTTGAGGTGCCCGATGTGCGGCTCGCCGCTCGGGTAGGGCAGCATCTCCAGGACGTAGGACTTCGGCTCCTCGCCGGCCTGGGACTGCCCCGCGACCGGGTTCGCGACCTCCCAGGTGCGCTCGTCCGCCCACACCCGCTGCCAGCGGGGCTCGATGTCGTTCGGGTCGTAGCGGTGGTCCGGCATCAGTGGAGGCGCAGGATAGTGTCCGCGGGATGTCGGGTCCCACCCCCTTGCCGGAGCTCGACCCGGCCCACTTCGAGGTTCGGCACGCGGTCGTACGCGACGACGTCGAGCTGGCCTTCGTGCAGGAGGGTCGCGGCGGCTTCCCGCTGCTGCTCGTCCACGGGTGGCCGGAGACGATGCGCATCTGGTGGCGGAACATCGATCCGCTCGTGCGCGCCGGGTTCGAGGTCATCGTGCCCGATCTGCGCGGGTTCGGCGCCTCGAGCGTGGCGACGGACGGGTGTTACGACCTCGCCGCCCATGCACGGGACCTGCACGCGCTCGTCCACGACGTCCTGGGCCACGAGCGCTGCGCCGCCTGCGGGGGCGACCTGGGCGGCGGCGTCATCATCGACCTCGGGCTGCGCTACTCGGGCTTCGTCGCACGCCAGGTGCTGTTCAACTGCGTCCTGCCGATCCTGCCCGAGGCCTACGAGGCCGCCGGGATCGATCCGACGCCCTCGCGCGAGGTCCGGCAGGCCGCCGACTACTTCCTGCGCCAGGGCCGGGACGCCGATGCGCTGGCGGCCGAGCTGGACAGCGCCGAGCGCCGGCGGCGCTACGTCGGCGAGTTCTACGGGCACCGCTTCTGGGCCGCGCCCGGAGCGTTCACGGCCGAGGCGACCGCCTTCATGTCCGCGCCGTTCGAGGACGCCGACCGGCTCCGGGCATCCTTCGGCAACTACGAGAGCGCGCTCGGGACACGGCCCCTCTCCGAGGCGCCGCGGTTCTTCGAGCCGAGCCCGGTGCCGACGGTGGCCCTCTACGGCGAAGAGGACCACGTCATGTTCCGCGACTTCCCCGAGCGCTGCGAGGTGGCGTTCCCCGACCTCGTCGGCCCGTTCTTCGTCCCGGGGGCAGGGCACTTCCTGCAGTGGGAGCGCGCCGCTCTACTCAACGGCACGCTCCGCGGGTTCTGCCGCGACCTGCTGGGCTGATCACGGCGCCCGCGAGCGTTGTAAACTGAGCGGCGCAGCACCAATGCGGGGCTATAGCTCAGCTGGGAGAGCGTCGCGCTGGCAGCGCGAAGGTCGTCGGTTCGAGCCCGACTAGCTCCACTCCTCCGAAGGCCGCCTGAAGGGGCGGCCTTCGGCGTTCCGGCGCCGGAACCGGGCTGTGGCTAGGCGGCGTCCTCGCCGGCGGACGCTCCGGCGTCCGGCGGCGCGTCCTCGTAGACCTTGCGCGGCACGTCGCCCCAGAGCGTCTCGAGGCGATAGAAGTCGCGCGTCTCCGGTGTGAAGACGTGCACGACGACGTCGAGGTAGTCCATCAGGATCCAGCGGGACTCGGCCACACCCTCGACGCGCCGCGGCAGCAGACCATGCTCGTTCTTGAGGGCGATGTGGATGCCGTCGTGGATCGCCTTGGCCTGGCGGTCGCTGGTACCGGAACAGATGACGAACGCGTCGGTGAAGCCCGAGACGCCGCGCAGGTCGAGCACCACGACGTCGCGCGCCTTCTTGTCCAGCGCGTAGCCGGCGATCAGCTCGCTGAGCTGCTCGGTCGTGAGCTCCTCGGCCACCGCGGCCGCCTGTCCATCGTCCGGCGTCATCCCTGAACCTCCTGTCGAGCGCTCGCTGCGCGTGGTGCGGTGTCGTCGCGGTACCAGCCGTGCTCGTCGATCGCCCGCAGCACCGCGTCGGGCACCAGATGCCGGACGGGGCGTCCCTCCGCGATCCGCCGGCGCAGCAGCGAGGACGACACGTCGATCCGCGGCATCTCGAAGAACGCCAGCCGCGACCCGTCGTGGAACGGCGCGACCGCCCGCTCGATGTCCGGCGCCCGCACGCCGTCGCGGCCCGCCACACCCAGGCGCGCAAGCCGCAGAACCTCGGCCGGCTCACGCCAGGAGCCCAGGCGCCGGGCCATGTCAGCGCCGACGATGAACGTCAGCTCGTCCTCGGGAGAGCAGTCATGCAGTCCCCTCAGGGTATCCACCGTGTACGACGGCCCACCGCGGTCGACCTCCAGCGGTGAGGCCCGCAGGCGCTGATCGCCCGTCACGGCCAGCTCGCACATCATGAGGCGCGCCCGGGGCCCCGGATCGCCCGCGGCCTCCTTGTGCGGCGGGCGATGGACCGGCATCAGCAGGACCTCGTCCAGGCCGAGCTGGTCGCAGGCGTCCAGCGCGCACACCAGATGGCCGATGTGTGGTGGGTTGAACGTCCCCCCGAGGATGCCGACGCGCGTCACGGGAGCCGTTCAGCCGCGCACGTGGCCGTCGCCGGTCACGACGTACTTGAGCGTGCACAGCTCGCGCAGCCCGATCGGCCCGCGTGCGTGGAGCTTCTGGGTCGAGTTGCCGATCTCGGCGCCCATGCCGAACTCCGCGCCGTCGGTGAAGCGGGTCGACGCGTTGACGTAGACGCACGCCGCGTCCACGCCGTGCTCGAAGGCGCGCGCGGCGTCGAGGTCGGCGGTGACGATCGCCTCGGAGTGCCCGCTGCCGTGAGCATTGATGTGCTCGATCGCCTCCTCCAGCGAGTCGACGACCCCGACCGCCAGGACCAGCGCGAGGAACTCGGTGTCCCAGTCCTCCGCAGCCGCCTCGACGACATCCTGGGAGAGGTCCGGGCCGGCGATCGAGCGCGTGCGCGCGTCGACCCGCAGCTCCACCCCGGCGTCGCGCAGCGCCGTGAGCGCTCGCGGCACGAAATCCGCGGCGACGCCGGCGTGCACGAGCAGGGTCTCGGCGGCATTGCAGACGCCCGGGCGATGCGTCTTGGCGTTGACCGCGATCGCGAGCGCCCGGTCCAGATCGGCGGAGTGATCGACGTAGACGTGGCAGTTGCCCGACGCGGCGTAGATCACCGGCACGGTCGCGACGCCCTTCAGCGCCGCCTTCAGGCCCTCGCCGCCGCGCGGGATGATCAGGTCGACGACGCCCTCCTGCGTGGCCAGCTCGACGAGCTCCTCACGCCCCCCGCCGGACACCAGGACGACCGACCCCGCCGGGAGCCCGGCCCGCTCGGCCGCCTCGGCGGCGATCCCCGCCAGCACGGCGTTCGAGTGCGCGGCCGAGGAGGAGCCGCGCAGGACGCAGGCGTTCCCGGACTTCAGGCACAGCGCGGCGGCGTCGATCGTCACGTTCGGGCGCGCTTCATAGACGATCGCCACGACGCCGAGCGGGACGCGGACCTTGCGCAGTTCGAGGCCGTTCGCGAGCCGGCCGCCGCCGATCAGCTCGCCCACCGGATCCTCGAGCGCCGCGACCTGGCGCGCACCGGCGGCGATCGCCCGCACGCGCTCCTCGGTGAGCTGCAGGCGGTCGAGCAGCGCCGCTGACAGTCCCGCCTCGGCGCCGGCCTCCATGTCGCGCGCGTTGGCCTCCAGGATCTCGGCGCTGCGCTCCTCCAGGGCGTCGGCGATCGCGTGCAGCGCCGCATCCTTGGTCGAGGCGCCGATGCGTGCGAGCGTGCGCGACGCCGTGCGCGCCGTGCGGCAGACGTCCGCGACGGACTGGGCGGTGGTGGCCATGCCCACAGGGTAATCGGCGCCCGCGCGCTCGTGTGCGCCTCTGCCGCCCGCGCGGCTCAGCCCAGCAGCGCCCTGCCGGCATCCAGCAGCGCGGCGGCGCTCGTCACCTGGGCCGCCGGGCGGGCCGCCAGCCCGTCGCGCGCCGCGCGGCGCAGCTCGTCGTTGTATGCGTGGGCGCAGGCCGTGGCGCTCGAGAGCGCGCGCAGCGAGCGCCCGGCGCGGTGATCCTCGACGAGCACCGCGAAGAGCCCGCCGCCGGCGTCCCCCCGGGCCACCCCCGCGCTGACGCGCCGTCCCCCCACCCCGCCGCTGCTGCGCACGCGCGGTATCAGCAGCGGCGAGATGACGAGCGGCGCGAAGTCGGCGCCGGGCTCGAGCAGGTCCCCGGCCCTGGCGAGCAGCGCGTCCCCATCGCCGGCCCTCACGCCGACAGCGCGCCGGAGTTCGCTCGGCCCCGGTGGTGATCCCCCATCGCCGGCCCTCACGCCAGCACGAAGTAGTCCCGGTGCACCGTCTCGTCGGCCGCCCGCGGAAGCAACTGGCGCACCTCGTCGCTCTTCTTGCCGAGCACCCGCCGCAGGTCCGCCGCGCTGTAGCTCGAGATGCCCTTCCCGATCACAGAGGCGCCGTCGCTGACCTCGACGGCGTCGCCCTGGCCGAAGCCGCCGCGGACCTCGACGACGCCGACCGGCAGCAGCGACGCGCCGCCCTCACGCAGGGCGCGCGCAGCACCGGCGTCGACGACGACCGTCCCGAGAGCCGGCTTGGCGTACTTCAGCCACAGCTCGAACGACGAGTAGCGCTGCTCCTGCGGGGCGAAGCTCGTGCCCTCCGCCTCGCCGGCCAGCGCGCGTGCGAGCACGCCCTCGCGCAGGCCGCTGCAGATCGTCGTCGGGATGCCGGCGGCCGTCGCCATCTCGGCGGCGACGACCTTCGAGCGCATGCCGCCCGAGCCGAGCAGCGACGGGCTCTGGCCGATCTGGAAGGCGCCGAGCTCAGCCACGTCGGTGACCTCCCGCACGAGCGCCGCGGCCGGGTCGACGCGCGGGTCCGCCACGTGCAGTCCGTCCTGGTTGGTGAGCAGCACGAGACGGTCGGCGCCGACGAGGATCGCGACCTGCGCGGCGAGGAAGTCGTTGTCGCCGAAGGTGATCTCCTCCGTCGCCGTCGTGTCGTTCTCGTTGATCACGGGGACGACCCGCCAGTCGAGCAGCCGCGCGAGCGTGCGGCGCGCATTGAGGTAGTGCCCGCGCTCGCTGAGATCGAAGAACGTCAGCAGCACCTGGGCGCTGGTGACGCCCTCGGCGCGCAGCAGCTCGTCGTAGGAGCGGTAGAGCTTGCCCTGGCCGACCGCGCTCGCGGCCTGCAGGTCGCCCAGGCCGCCGGGTCGGCCCTCGAGGCCCATGACCGCGATCCCGCGGGCGATCGCGCCGCTCGTGACGACGACGACGTCGTCGCCCACATGGTGACGCCCGGCGAGCTCGCCGCAGATGTGGCCCAGCACGTCCTCGCGCAGCGACCCGTCGTCGCGTGCGACGATGTTCGACCCGAGCTTGACGACGTAGCGGCCCACCGGGCGCAAGCGTATCCGCGGGCGCGGCCCGCGAGCGGCGCCGCGGATCAGCCGGGATCGAGCTCGAACACGACGCCGGCGATCTCCACGTCGTCGCCGGGCTCGAAGCCCGCGTCCTCGAGCGCGCGGATGACGCCCATACGCTTCAGGCGTCGCTCGACCTGGGCGAGCGCCTCCTCGTTCTCGATGTCGTAGCGCGCGATCAGCCGTTCGACGGGCTCACCGCTGACGCGGAACGCCCCGGGGCCCGCGGACGCGACGCTCCATGCGCGCCCCGCCGCCGGACGGAAGACCTGATGCTCGGCCAGCGCGCCCGCCGCGGCGAGCTCCTCGGGGGCGTGCGGGGCCTCGACCGGGACGCGTCGCAGCAGCTCGACGGCGAGCCCCTCGAGGCCCTCGTGGGTGGCGCTCGAGGTGACGAACACCGGCACCTCCGCACCGAGGCGGGCGCGCCAGTGCTCGGCCGCGGCCACGGCGTCCGGTGCGGGCACGAGGTCGGCCTTGGAGAGCGCGAGGACGCGCGGCAGCGCCGCCAGGCGGGCGTCGTGGCGGCCGAGCTCGCGCTCGATCACCTCGTAGTTCGCCTGCGGATCGGAGCCGTCGAGCGGCGCGAGGTCGACGACGTGCACCAGCAGGCGCGTGCGCTCGACGTGTGCGAGGAAGTCGTGACCCAGCCCGGCGCCCTCGCTCGCGCCCTCGATCAGGCCGGGGATGTCGGCGAGCACGAGCTGGCGATCGGGCGACTCGAGCACGCCGAGGTTCGGCTCGAGCGTCGTGAACGGGTAGTCGGCGATCTTCGGCGCTGCGCGCGTGAGCACGGAGATCAGCGAGGACTTGCCGGCGTTGGGCATGCCGACGAGCCCGACGTCGGCGAGCAGCTTGAGCTGCAGGTCGATCCAGTCCTCCACGCCGGCGAGCCCGTTCTCGGAGAAGCGCGGCGACTGGCGCGTGGGGCTCTTGAAGCGCGCGTTGCCCCGGCCGCCGGTGCCGCCGCGCGCGACGACCGCCTGCTGGCCGGGGATCACGAGGTCGTGCGTCGTCCCGTCGGGGAGCCGGACGACCGTGCCGGGCGGGACGTGGACGACGAGATCGGGACCCGCGGAGCCCTGCTTGAGCGCGCCCTCGCCGTGGCGCCCGCGCTCGGCCTTGTAGTGCGCGCGCCGCTTGAAGCTCTGCAGGTCGCGCTGGGAGTCGTCGCAGAGCAGCACGACGTTGCCGCCGTGGCCGCCGTCCCCGCCGTCGGGGCCGCCATGGGGCACGTGCGCCTCGCGGCGGAACGACATGCAGCCGTCCCCCCCGCGGCCGCCTTGAACGAAGATGCGAGCCTTGTCGTAGAGCATGTATCCCGCGGGCGCACCGGGCGACCGCTTCACCCCATCCTCGCAGCACGACCACAGGAGCATCGCGATGGCCGACAAGGTCTTCCTCATCACCGGCGCCTCATCCGGCATCGGCGCGGCGACCGCGCACGCGGCTGCGGACGCCGGCTTCAGGCTCGTCCTCGCCGCGCGCTCGCAGGACAAGCTCGAGGCGCTCGCCGAGGCCTGCGGTGGCGCCGACGCCGCCCTGGCCGTCGTCACCGACGTGACGAGCGCGCAGGACAACGAGGCCATGGTCGCCGCGGCGCTCGAGCGCTTCGGGCGGATCGACGTCGTGTTCGCCAACGCGGGCTTCGGCGGCAGGCGCAGCTTCACGAGGGCCGACGGCGACACGGACGAGCACTGGCGCGACATGGTCCTGACGAACGTCCTGGGCTGCGCGTACACGATCCGCGCCACCATCGACGCCGTGAAGGAGACGACCGGCCACATGCTGCTGACCGGCTCGGTCGCGGGGCGCGTCGCGATCCCCGGCAGCCTCTACTCGAGCACGAAGTGGGCCGTCACCGGGATGGGCCAGTCGCTGCGCGGCGAGCTCGCCGGCTCAGGCGTGCGCGTCACGCTGATCGAGCCCGGGATGGTCGACACGCCGTTCTTCGACAACCGCCCAGAGCACGCGCTCGTCGCGCAGGACATCGCGAACGCCGTCATGTACGCGGTCTCGCAGCCGCCGCACGTCGACGTCAACGAGATCCTCGTGCGACCGACGCAGCAGCCGGTCTAGGCGCCGCGGGTCAGGCGGCGGCGCGCAGGCGCCGGGCGATCTCCCAGCCGGCGACGGCGCTGCCGAGCGCGAGCGCCACGACGGCGTCCGCGCGCGGCCCGGCGTCGTCGCGGGCGGCGCCCGTGGCGACGCCGTCGACGAGGTCGCAGACCGCGATCGCGGCGGACCAGCGAGCGGCGATCAGCGGATCCTGGGCGCCGGCGACGTGCAGCGCCATGTAGCCGAGCAGCGCATCACGGATCCCGAGGCCGCGCAGCGCCGCCTGCCCACCGCCGGCGTCGGCAGCCTCGCCGATCCACGGCCGGCCGAGCGCGACCGGTGCGGCCACGAGCCCGAGGCCGATCGCCAGGCGACCGGCCCCCACGGCGCGCATCGCGGTGCGCGCGCTCATCGGGTCGTCCTACTCCGCGTCGGGCGCGACGACGTTCACGATCCGGCCGCGGCGGCCGCGCGTGAACTCGACGAGCCCGGGGCTGGTGGCGAAGATCGTGTGATCCCTGCCCATGCCCACGCCGTCGCCGGGACGGAAGACGGTGCCGCGCTGGCGGACGATGATCTCGCCGCCGGTGACGCTCTGGCCGGCGAACGTCTTCACGCCGAGGCGCTTGGCGTTCGAGTCGCGGCCGTTGCGGGAGGAGCCGAGCCCCTTCTTATGTGCCATGGGTCGCTCCTACTCCTTCGTCTCTGCGGCCGGCTCCTCGGCGGGCGCGTCGGCCTTCTTGGCCGCCGGCTTGCGCGAGAGCTGCTTGATGTCGGTGACCTCGATGCGGGTCAGCTCCTGGCGGTGACCCGCCGTGCGCTTGTAACCGCTCTTGGGCTTGAACTTGAAGACGCGGATCTTGGGTCCGCGCAGGTGCTCGACGATCTTCGCGTCGACCTTGACCTTCGCAAGGCCGTCGGCGTCGAAGACGGTGTCGTCCGAGCGGAAGAGGAGCGGCTCGAGCGCGACGGTCGCGCCCTCGTCCTCGGGCAGGCGCTCGACGAGCAGGGTCTGGCCCTTCTCGACGCGGTATTGCTTTCCGCCGGTCTTGACGATCGCGTACATGAGTGTTCCTACTCGGTGGGGTTCTCGGCCGCGGGAGCGGCCTCCGCCGTGGCAGCGGAACGGCGCCGTCCGCCTCTGCGGCCGCGGCGCCGAGGCTTCGATTCTAGGGCATCGCCGTCTTCGG
>JADGPM010000342.1 GCA_017882425.1 Solirubrobacteraceae bacterium | reverse complement strand
GCGCTGCCGTCGAGTCGCAGGCGGCGACGCTGCATGCCGCACTTGTCGACCACCGCGACGTGCCTCCGGGCATCCGGATGTACGCGCTCGGCCCGCTTCGCGTGGAGCGGGGCGGAACGCCGATCGAGCGCTGGGGCGGCGACAAGGCGGGCAGCCGCCAGGCGCAGGGGCTGTTCGCGTTCCTGTACGACCGGGGCGAGCGAGGCGTGGCCAAGGACGAGGTCCTCGAGCTCATCTGGCCGGACGCGGACCTCGAACGCGCCGACCTCGCATTCCACCGGACGGTGAGTGGCCTTCGATCGACCCTGGACCCCGGCCACCGCGGAGGCAGCAGCGCTGCCGTCCGCTTCGTGAACGACCGATACCGGCTCGGACACTCGGTGGTCGCCTGGTCCGACGTCGACGCGTTCCTCGGCGCGCTCGACGCGGCCGCGGCGACCGATCGCTTCGACCGGATCCGGTTCCTGGAGGAGGCCCGGCGTCTCTACCGCGGCGAGTACCTCGACGACTGCCCGTACCACGGCGACAGCGCGTTCGTGGAGGAGCGCAGGGCGCTGCTGCGCGGTCGGTTCGTCGATCTCATGGTCGCGATCGGCGAGCGCTACGAGTCCGTCGAGGATCGAATGTCGGCGGCCGCCGCCTTCCGAGAGGCCGTCCAGCGGGCACCGGACGGCTGTCCCCCCGCCGTGGCCGGCCTCGCGCGCCTGGGTCTCTGAGACCGCAGAATCGCCGCAGTCCCACCGCAGTCGCTCCGGAGTGGTCGCCGCGCATCGTGCCGGCATCAACCACCCGCACGAGAGCGATTGCCATGTCGGCCAGCCTTCGCACCGCTCCGTTCAGCAGCTCGTTCGAGACGGCGTCCCCGCGTCCGCCTGACGTGCAGGCGGACGACCTCGCGAGGCGCATATACGAGCAGCATCACGCCGAGCTGTACCGCTCGGCCGTGCGCGCATGCCGGGATCCCGGCACGGCCGAGGACCTGGTCCAGGAAGCCTTCCTGCGACTCATGCTCGAGATCGGCAAGAACCGCACGCCCGACAACATCCGGGCCTGGCTGCACCGCGTGATCGCCAACCTCGCCGTTTCGCTCGGGCGCCGCGCCAGCGTCAGCCAGAGGTTCGCCGGCTCCCTCGGCAACCATGATGAGCCGCCGACGCCCGAAGCCATCGCGATCGACGACGAGCTCCGTGCCGAGCTCGCCTCTGCGCTCCAGGCGCTGCCCGACCGAGCGCGAACGGCGCTTCTGCTCGCAGCGAGCGGATACTCCGGCGCCGAGATCGCGGCTGCCATCGGCCGCACGGACTGCGCGACGCGCACGCTCATGTGCAGGGCTCGGCTCGAGCTGCGGGATCGCCTGGTCGCAGCAGCCACCGAATCGCAAACGGCGGTCGGAGCCCCATGCATCGTCGGGCGACGGGGGTCCGCCGGCCTCGCGAACCTGGTGTCCGCGGGTGCTCAGTGATCCCGCCGCGACGACGTTGCGTGCGACATCGCGCCGCCATGGCGGCCGAAGGGGCCTCCTCTACGTCGGGCTCACCCGCGCGACGACCGAGCTCGTCGTCATCGCGCCGCACGAGCTTGCGAGGCGCTTGTCGTGAGCTGGTAGACGCAACTGCGGCGATCGTGAGCTGCGTCCACGTCTACTGCGACAGCCCAGGCAGGATCGTGATGGTCCCCTCGGCGGCGACAACGCCGAAGTCGCGAAGATCGAAGGTCAGGACGCGTCCGCCGCTGCGCTCGGCGCAGGCGATGACGGCAGCGTCAACGTAACCCAGCGAGAGATCCTCGTAGCGCTTGACGAGTTGCCGCGCGCGCCCCAGGTCGGCCTCGCCGCAGTCAAGCGCGTAGGCGCCGGACTCCAGGTCGGCGAGCAGGAGGTCGAGCACCAGGATCCCCAGGCGTTGCTCGACGAGGAACGCGATCTCGCCGAGCGTCGCGGCCGGCACCAGGTAGGGCCCGGGATCATCGCTGAGCGCCTGGACGGCGGCCACGTGAGCTGGATCGCGCCGGTTCAGCAGGGCGTAGAGCGCCGACGTGTCGAGCGTGATCACCGGACGCGCCAGTGCTCGCGGAGCCATGTTTCGGTGTCTCCCGCGGCGAGTGCGCGATCCTCACCGGCGCCGATCGACGTCGGCCGATTCGGCTGACCCTCAGCGAGGTACGCATCGAGCGCCGAGCGAATGACGTCCGCCTGGCGCCGGCCGGTGAGGCGGGCAGCGTCGCGCAGGCGCCGGCGCAGCTCTGGGGTCAGGTAGAGGGTGGTCTTGTCCATGGACGCGATTCTTGTGCCACATATGGCGTATGTCAACAACGGGCTGCCGAAACCGCGGGAGCCCGGCAGTATCTTCGACAGCGTGGCTCCTCGGGCTCGTCGAACTCCCGGCCTAATGTCGGCGCCCAGCCCGGTGGGCGGTGGGGTTTCCGGAAGCTCACGACTCGCGGAGCAACGATGAACCGCACCCCAGCTATCGAGAGGATCGGGCGGCATCGCATGTTCGGATGCGAGGGTCAACCGAATGGTTGACGCCCGTCCGGCGCGGAGCCATCCCACAGGTGCCGCGGCCGCCGCCG
>JADGPM010000341.1 GCA_017882425.1 Solirubrobacteraceae bacterium | reverse complement strand
TGGAGCCAGCCGGGATCGAACCGGCGACCTCCTGCTTGCAAAGCAGGCGCTCTCCCAGCTGAGCTATGGCCCCGCGGCCGGCCGAGTGTAGCGTGGCGCTGGCGCGCCCTCGGCCGTTCGCGGAGCATCCTCACGGCGACGGGTGCGCCTCGCGGCCTAGTGGCCTCCGGGGCGCACCCGCAGCGTCCTTGCCCTCCAGTGGCAGGAGCACATGTGCCGTGGTTGCGCGCCGCCTGTTCCCCGACGAAGCGGCGCGCGGATGTGATGCACGGAGCACTTCGGCGTGCGGTCAGCGGTCCTGAAGCGGGTGTGGGCGGTGGTGGACGCTCGTTCGGGCGCGGCGGCTGCGGGAATCAGAGCCGTACGTCGCCCGTGGCGACGATGACGACGTCCCCGGAGACGCGTACGCGGTCGCCGTCCATCTGCGCAACGAGCCGGCTCGGGCGGCCCATCGCGACCCCCTGGTCGACCATGACGCGGTCGCCGCCGCCGCGCTGATGCAGGTAGGCGCACAGCGGACCGGCGGCCGAGCCGGTCGCCGCATCCTCGCTCGCGCCGCCCTGGCCCTCGAAGAACGACCGGGCCTGGGCCATCCCGAGATCGGGCTCGGCGGCGACGACGTAGGCGCAGGCGGCCCCGTGGGGGCTCAGCACCGCCAGCAGCGCGTCGAGTCGCGGCGCACAGCGGTGGAGCACGTGCGGGTCGCGCACCGGGATGATCAGCTGCGTCAGGCCCGTGCCGACGACCTGCGGCGGCAGCTCCGGGTGGCCGTCCTGCGGATCCAGCCCGACGGCCGCGAGCACCTGCGCGGCGTCCGGCTCGGGGCCGAAGACGGCGGGCTCCTGGAGCATCGACGCCTGCGCACGCTCGCCGTCGGCGCTGAACTGGACCTCGACCGGCTGCAGCCCTGCGGGCGTCTGCTGGACGTAGCGGGCTTCACGCTCGCCGCGGCGCCGCGCGACCGCGACGGCCGTGCCGAGCGACGGATGGCCGGCGAAGGGCATCTCGCCGTGGCTCCACCAGATGCGGTTGCGGTAGGTCGCCCCGGCCTCGGTGGGCGACTGCACGAACGTCGTCTCCGACAACCCGGTCTCGCGTGCGAACGCGAGCATCGTCACCTCACCGAGCGCGTCGGCATCGTGGACGACGGCGAGCTGGTTGCCCTCCAGGGGCTCCGCAGCGAAGACGTCCAGCCAGGTGAGCGGATAGGTCAGAAGTCGAAGTCCTTGGGCGGCTTCTGCTCGAACCAGAGCTTGTCGTGCTCCGGCGTCTCCTGGAGGAACTCGGGCGTCTCCTCGAGCTCGTCGTGGTCGGCGGGCTCGTCCGCCGGCCCGGGCACGGGAGCTGCCGGCGGCGGCTCGGAGGCGCGAGGCTCGGGCTCGGGCTCGGGCTCCGGCTCACGAGCCTGCTCGGGCTCGGGGGGCGCCTCGCGGCGCTCGGCCTCCTGTATCTCCTCGAGCGTGAACTGCCGTGTCGGCTGCTCGGGCTCGGGCAGCGGCTCGTGCGCGCGCTCGGGGGGCGGTTCCGGCGCGGCCTCCCCCCCGAACGGGTCGTCGGCCGTCGCGACCGATGCGGCGTCGGCGTGCGGCTCGTGTGCTGCATCCTCGACGGGCTCAGGCGTACCGGCGCCGAACGCGTCCCGCTCCAGGCGGGCCAGTTCGGACGCGTCGGCGCCACTGCGGCGCTTGAGCTCGAGGTGCTCGCGGATCGCGTCGTCCAGGAGTCCCATCGAGCCGGAACCCTACTCCGAGCGGGCGCCGGCAGCGGCTCCTGAACGCTCGGTGCGGTTCTTGCCGGCACGCTTTGCGCGGTAGAGCGCCGCATCCGCGTCGGCGACGAGGGCCGCCGCATGGGTCGGGCCCTCTCCCAGCGCGGCGACTCCCACGCTGACGGTGACCCGGATCTCGTGACCCTCGTCATGGTCGAGGATGAGGTCGGCGACCGCGGCGCGCACGCGCTCGCCGACGCGCGCGGCGCCGTCGAGATCGGCCCCCGGCAGGATCAGCGCGAGCTCCTCACCGCCGTAGCGGGCGGGAAGGTCGATGTCGCGGGCGGCGTCGCGCAGCACCTGGGCGACCTCGCGCAGCACATCGTCGCCGACGAGGTGGCCGAAACGGTCGTTGACGAGCTTGAAGTCGTCGATGTCGATCATCAGCAGGCCGACCGGCTCGGGGAAGCGGCGGGCGCGATCGATCTCGTCCGCCAGGCGCTCCTCGAAGCGGCGGCGGTTGGCGAGCCCCGTGAGCTCGTCGGTGACGGCCTGACGCTCGACGCGCTCGTGCAGGTCGACGTTCTCGATCGACGTGGCGGCCTGGCCGGCGAGGTAGTCGAAGAGCTCGCGCTCCTCTGCCGTGAAGCGCCGGCCGGCGCGGGCGATCGCGACGACGGCGACGGTCGCGCCGGCGCGTGAGCGCAGCGGCAGCGCGAGTGAGGAGGTGACGTTGTCGGAGACCTCGCTGGGCTCGCCGGTCGCGAGCGCCTGGGCCTCGGCGCGGCCGAGTGCGGCACCGTAGGTCTGCGCGTCGCCGGTGGTGGCGACGCTGACGAGCGGGCCCGTGTGCCCGCGGCGCACCGATGCGCGGCCGGCGCCCGCGCCGACGCCGTCGGCGGCTGCCGCGACGACGACCTCGAGCAGGCCGTCGCGGTCCAGGTTGGAGGCGATCGCCTCGCCGATGTTGCGCATCGCCGCCCGCAGGCGCTCGCGCTCGATGCGCAGCTCCTCGACCCGCGCCTCGAGCTGGCTGGACATCTTGTTGAACTCACCGCCGAGCTGGGCGAAGTCGTCGCGGCCGACCGTCGGGACGCGGGCGCTGAAGTCACCGGCGCCGACGCGCCGGGCGGCGATCAGGAAGCGCTCGAGCTGGCGGTGCAGCGAGCGCGCGATGAACCACGCGAGGGTGACCGCGAGGATGAAGAAGCCCGCCAGCAGCAGGCTGATGAGCAGCTGGCTGTTGCGCTTGGGGTTCCCGGTCACCGAGCTGTGCTCGAGCACCGTGATCCGCGCGTTCTGCCCGGCGAAGCCGGCGACGTCGGAGCTCGCGCCGCGGTAGACGCCGTTGGCCGTCCGGACGGTCCCGCGCGTGGCCGGCATGCGCGCGCCGTTGAGCCCGGTGATCGTCGACCCCAGAGGGCGGCCGTCGACGCTGACGACCGCGTCGAGCGAGGTCAGCGCCGCGACGCGCGCGGCGAACGCGGGCGCCGTGCTGACGGCGACCTGGAGCAGGCCCTGGTGGGTGCCGCTCGAGTCGACGAGCTGGTGGGCGGAGGGGAACAGGGCGTTGGGCGTGCCGACGTCGGCGACGACCGTGGGGCCGCGCGTGACCTCGATACGCGTGGCGCCGTGGTGGCGGGCGATCGCGCCCAGACGGCGGCGCAGCGCCACCGGGTCGTGCGCGCGCAGGGCGGCGGCGACCTGCTGGTCGCTGCCGACGAGCACGGCGACGCGGTCCGCGGACTCGGTGAGCTCGCGGCCGAGGTTGAGCGTGACGCGCTGCTGGCTGGCCAGGCGCGCGTCGGCCTTCCCGGTCGAGCTGTCGCCGACGAGGCGGAACAGGACGAAACCGACCGAGACCATCGGGACGACGACGACGAGGACGAAGAACGCGATGAGCTTGCTGCGGAAGCTCATGGACGGACCCCGGCGGCTAGACTGCGTGGCCCTGAGGGGCTATAGCTCAGTTGGGAGAGCGCCTGGATCGCACCCAGGAGGTCGGGGGTTCGAGTCCCCCTAGCTCCATGAACCGGACCCCGCGACGCGGGGTCCGCGTCGTTCCGGGGGTGCGAGAGGGGCCCGCCGGCCGTGAACCGCGGCGGGAGCCGGTTGGGGGACGTCAACGGCACATGAGCCCTATCGGCAGATATACGAGTGTTCCGTAGCACTCGCGTGCGAAATCGCGGCTGTTGCTGCAATCGCGCTGTCATCTGCCCACCATGCGCTCAGTGAAGCAGCCCCCGCACGCGCTCGGCCACGGCCTCCGGCGTGATGCCGAGATGCTCGAGAACCTCCGGGCCCGGCGCCGAGGCGCCGAAGCGGTCGATCGCGACCGAGGCGTCGACCCAGCGCGACCAGCCCATCGAGACGGCCGCCTCGACCGACACCGACGGCATGCCGGGCGGCAGCACCGCGTCACGGTAGGCCTCGTCCTGGGCCTCGAACAGCTCCCAGCTGGGCATCGAGACGACGCGCGCCGCGACCCCAGCGGTGGCGAGCAGGTCGGCGGCGCCGAGCGCGACCTCGACCTCCGTGCCGGTGCCGACGATCACGGCCTGCGCGCCGTCCGCCTCGCGCAGGACGTAGGCCCCGCGCGCCAGGCCGCTCGCGGGCGCCAGGCCACCGTCGCCGCGGTCGTAGACCGGCGTGTTCTGGCGGCTGAGCGCCATCGCGGCCGGCCCGTCGAGATCCTCGATGATCACGCGCCAGGCCTCGGCCGTCTCGTCCGGGTCGGCGGGCCGCAGCACGGTCAGCTGCGGGATCGCCCGCAGCGCGGCGAGGTGCTCGACCGGCTGGTGGGTCGGTCCGTCCTCGCCGAGGCCCACGGAGTCGTGGGTGAAGATCCAGGCGACCGGCAGGCCGGTCAGCGCCGAGAGGCGGATCGAGCCGCGCATGTAGTCGGCGAACTGCAGGAATGTCGAGCCGTACGGGCGCACGATGCCGCCGTGGGCCGCCATGCCGTTGACGGCGCCGCCCATGCCGTGCTCGCGCACGCCGAAGTAGACGTTGCGTCCGGCCTGCGTCTCCGTGAAGCGCTCGCTCTCCCCGCCGGGGAACAGCGTGTTCGTCGAGCCGCTGAGGTCCGCCGCGCCGCCGACCATCGTCGGCACGTGCGAGCCGAACGCGGCCATCGCCTCCTTCCCGGCGACGCGCGTGGCGAGCGCGTCCTTCGACCATGCCGGGGGCAGCGTCTGCGCGAAGCCGGGCAGCGGTTTCCCCGACCAGGCCAGGTCCCACTCCTGCGCACGGCCGGCGTCCTCCGAGCGCCACACGGACATCGCCGCGTCCCACTCGGCCTGCAGCGCCGCGCCGCGGGCGGTCTGGTCCATGTGGGCGGCGACGTCCTCGGGCACGTCGAAGTGCTTGTCGGGGTCGAGCCCCATGATCTCCTTCGTCGCGCGGACCTCGTCCTCGCCCAGCGGGGAGCCGTGCGCGCCGCTCGTCCCCTGCTTGTGCGGGGCCGGGTAGCCGATGATCGACTTGATGCGCACGAGCGAGGGGCGCTCCTCGTCGCGCATCGCGCGGTCGATCGCCAGCTCGAGCGCCTCGAGGTCGTTGACGTCGGCGACCTCCTCGACGTGCCAGCCGTAGGCCTCGAAGCGCTTCGTCGTGTCCTCCTTGAAGCTCAGCGCGGTCGGGCCGTCGAGCGAGATGTCGTTGTCGTCGTAGAGGTAGACGAGCCGGCCCAGGCGCAGGTGGCCGGCCAGCGAGGCCGCCTCGGAGGCGATGCCCTCCATGAGATCGCCGTCGGAGACGATCGCGAAGATCCGGTGATCCTGTGCCGTCGCGCCGAAGCGCTCGCGCAGGAAGCGCTCGGCCATCGCCATGCCGACGCCGTTGGCGAAGCCCTGGCCGAGCGGCCCCGTCGTGACCTCGACGCCGGGTGTCACGTGCACCGTGTCGCGCTCGGGATGGCCCGGCGTGATCGAGCCCCACTGGCGGAAGGCCTGCAGGTCGTCCATCGACACCGCGTAGCCGCTGAGGTGGAGCATCACGTACAGCAGCGCCGAGCCGTGGCCGGCGCTGAGCACGAAGCGGTCGCGGTCGGGCCACGACGGGTCCTTCGGGTTGTGGCGCATGATCCGCTGATAGAGCAGGTAGGCGGCGGGCGCCATGCCCATCGGCAGGCCCGGGTGCCCGGAGTTCGCCTTCTGGACGGTGTCCATCGCGAGCGCGCGGATGGTGTCGATGGAACGGCGGTCGATGTCGGTGGTCACGCGCCGTAGTATCGCCCAATGCTCCACCCTGCAAACCGCCGC
>JADGPM010000340.1 GCA_017882425.1 Solirubrobacteraceae bacterium | reverse complement strand
GTGTAGCAGTGGACCTCTGCCGGCGCGCCCATCTCGAAGGCGTCCCAGAGGTTCGCGGCCTGGTGGACGCGCTCGAGCCAGGGGACGCCGTCAAAGCCCTCGGAGACGAGGATCACGACGAACTCCGGCCCGCGCTCGCGCTGGGGCATGACGCCGCGCGCGTCGTCGACGCGGGCGCCGCCGACGATCACCTCCTCGAGCGGCCAGCGATCCGCGACCCGCTGCGCGTAACGCTGCAGCTCACGCTCGTTCAGACCGTCCGCGACCAGCACACGGCCATCGTACGCCCGGCCGCGGCGCCGTGCCAGCGGAGAACTACTGGAACTCGTCGGCGCTGTGCGGGCCGACGACGGCGACCGCGAGGCGCTCGGGATCGACCCGGCGCGCCGCCTCGGCGACGGCGTCGAACGTCACCGCGTCGAGCTCGGCGATCGCCGTGTCGGGGTCGATGCCCTCGTGATGGACGATCGCGCGGCGCGCCGCGTGGCTGGCCACCGCGTTCGTGTTCTCGAACGCCAGCACGCGGCGCCCGGCGGCGTATGCGCGGGCGCGCTCGACCTCGTCCTCGGTCGGGCCGTCGGCGGCGAGCTCCGCGACGATCTCGCGCATCCGCGTGAAGGCCTCGACGGCCTTGCCGGACTCGAGGCCGGCGCCCATCAGCAGCGCGCCGTGGTCGGCGGCGAAGTGGTCCATGGCGAAGACCGAGTAGGCCAGGCCGCGCTGCTCGCGGATCTCGTCGAAGAGGCGCGAGCCCATCGAGCCGCCGAGCAGGACCGAGTAGATCGAGAAGGCCGCGCGCTCGCCGGCGTCGCCGGCATCGACCTGCGGGCGGTAGAGCATCCGCAGGTGCGACTGGTTGGAGTCGCGCTCCTCGACGAGCACCTCGTCCTGCTGATCCGCGGCGCGCTCGGCGCTCTCGGGCTCCGCGAGGTCGGGGAAGCGGGCGAACAGCTCGTCGGCCGCGCCGTCGGCGGGAACGTGGTCGAGGTTCCCGACGACGAACGCGCCCCCGGTCCGGCCCGACCAGCGCCGGTCGCGGAAGGCCATGATCGCCTCGCGCGAGAAGCTGCGCAGGTGCTCCTCGGGGCCCAGGACCGTGCGGCCGAGCGGGTGATCGCCGTAGCCGGCCCGCTCGATCAGCTCGCCGGCGACCGCGGCGGGCTGATCCTTGTAGCGCTGGATCTCCTGGATGACGACGCCGCGCTCCTTGTCGAGCTCGACGGGGTCCACGCGCGGGCGCCCGACGAAGTCCGTCAGCAGCTCCATCGCCGGCATCGCCGACTCCGCGCGGACCGTGATGTGGAACGCCACGAGATCGTGGCTCGTGTACGCGTTCAGCGAGCCGCCCATGCGCTCGGCCGTCTCGTTGACCTTGCGGTAGTCGTCGTAGATCTCGCCGCCCTTGAACACGAGGTGCTCGAGGAAGTGCGCCATCCCGTTCTCCTCGGCGCGCTCGGTGCGCGCGCCGGCGTCGAACGCGACGAGGATCGTCGTGGCCCGTGTCCCGGGGATCGCGATCCGGTGGATGGGGAGCCCGTTGGCGGCTGTGCTCGTGGTGATCTCGGCCATGTCCCGCTCGACGATACCGGTCGGGTTTGGTGGGCTCCCCGGGTTCGCCGGCGGCGGGGGCGGCCCCGCAATCCACCGTGCAACCGGCAGGGATTCGGCTCCTCCATGGCTAACCTCGAAGAGAGCATGGCTGCCACTGAGAGAGAACTGCGCGTTCGCGACACCGAGGCCGCGCAGCGCGCAGCGGACCCGCGTGCGCCCATCGCCCGTCCGGGCGATCCCGCGAACGCGATCGAGTTCCGCGCCGTCAGCAAGGCCTACGACGTCAGCAAGGCGGGCCTGCACGACGCGACCTTCGCGGTGCGCCGTGGCGAGTTCCTCTTCCTCGTCGGCCAGACCGGGTCCGGCAAGTCCACGCTCATGAAGCTGCTGATCAAGGAGCTCGAGCCTGACGCGGGGCGGATCCTCGTTGCCGGGCGCGACCTCAGCGAGCTGACCCACAAGCAGCTGCCGTTCTACCGCCGCAACCTCGGCGTCGTCTTCCAGGACTTCAAGCTGCTGCCGAACCGCACGGTGCACGACAACGTCGCCTACGCGCTGCAGGTCACCGGCAGCAAGCGCAAGGAGATCCGCGCCAAGGTGCCGGACATCCTGCGGCTGACGGGCCTGTCGACGAAGCTCCACCACTACCCCGACCAGCTGTCCGGCGGCGAGCAGCAGCGCGTGAGCATCGCGCGGGCGTTCGTCAACCACCCGCCGCTGCTGCTGGCCGACGAGCCCACCGGCAACCTCGACCCCGAGACCTCGGTGGGCATCATGCAGCTGCTCTACCGGATCAACCGCACGGGGACGACGGTCGTCGTCGCGACGCACGACAACGCGATGGTGGACCGCATGCGCCGCCGCGTGATCGAGCTCGACTCCGGGCGGATCGTCCGCGACGAGCTCGCCGGGCGCTACGCGCAGGCGGACATGAGCACCGCGGAGTTCGGCGCGCTGCTCAGCGAGCCCGCTCCGGAGCCGCATCGCGGCGGGCCGGCGCCGCTCGACGACTTCGACGACGCATTCCGCGACTGATGAAACTCGGGTTCTTCCTCCGCGAGGCGATGCAGAGCATCCGCCGCAACGCCGTCCCGAGCTTCGCCGCCCTGGCCTCGGTGCTCGTCACGCTGCTCGTGCTCGGCGTGTTCATCCCGATCGTCCAGGCGACGACGGGCGCCGCCAACGACGTGCGCGGCCGCGTGCTCGTGAACGTCTACCTCAAGACGGACGCCGGCCCGGCGGACGTCAAGCGCGTGCAGGCGGTCCTGGCCAGGACGGCTCACGTCAAGAAGGCCGTGTTCGTCAGCAAGACGCAGGCCTACGCCGAGGAGAAGGCCAAGAACCCCGAGGCCTACCAGCTGCTCGGCTCCAACCCGCTGCCCGACACGTTCCGCGTGACGCCCGACAGCCCGGACAACGCGTTGCAGCTCGTCTCCGGGCTCCAGCCGCAGACGCCGGGCGGCGGCACGACGGTCGCCGATCCCGCGATCGACAGCGTCAAGTCCTCCAAGGACGACACGCAGAAGATCCTCACGGCGACAAAGGTCGTGAAGCTCACGACCGGCCTGCTGGCGGTCCTGCTGATCGTCGCCTCGATCCTCCTGATCTCGAACACGATCCGGCTGTCGGTGTTCTCGCGCCGGCGCGAGATCCAGGTCATGAAGCTCGTCGGGGCGACCGACGGGTTCATCCGCTGGCCGTTCGTCCTGGAGGCGATCATCCTCGGCGCGATGGGCGGCGTGCTCGCGATCCTGCTGCTCGGGGTCATGAAGATCGCGCTCGTCGATCCGTTGGTGAGCGACTTCGCGCTGCTCTCCTCTCCGAGCACGATCGGCTTCGGCGCGCTGATCGCCGTGCTGCTGGGAACCGGGATCGCGGTCAGCGCGCTCGGTTCGACGATCTCGCTGCGCCGCTTCCTGCAGGTCTGAGCGGG
>JADGPM010000339.1 GCA_017882425.1 Solirubrobacteraceae bacterium | reverse complement strand
CTAGCCCTCCAGGGCCCACACGCCCTCGACGATCACGTGTTTGACACCCTCGCTGCCGAGGCGGTAGGCGAGGTAGCGCCAGTCTGGCACGTCGAGCAGGACGATGTCCGCCCGCTGGCCGACGCGCAGACGCCCGGCCCGCTCGCCGATGCCCAGGACGTGCGCGGCGTTCACCGTCACGGCCGAGAGCGCCTCGGCGGGCGACAGGTGGCACTGGGTGCACGCGAGGTGCATGACCGCGGGCAGCGAGTCGCACGGGCTGGAGCCCGGATTGAAGTCGGTCGCGAGCGCCACGATGCCGCCGGCGTCGGCGAGCGCGCGGGCGGGCGGCATCGGCCGTCCGAGCGTGAGCGCGGCAACCGGCAAAGCGACGCCGACGACGTCGGACGCGGCGAGCTTGGCGACGCCCTCGGGGCCGGTCGCCTCGAGGTGGTCGATCGAGCGCGCGCCGAGCTCGATGGCGAGGTCGAGCGCGCCGATCTCTGCGAACTGGTCGCCGTGCAGCCGGAGCGCGAGGCCATGCTCGCGTGCAGCTTCGAGGTAGGTGCGCGCCTGCTCCGTGTCGTACGCGCCGCGCTCGACGAAGATGTCGACGCAGTCGGAGAGCCCCCACTCGGCGACCTCGGCGAACATCTCGTCGATGCAGACCTTGAGGTAGGCGTCGGCGCTCTCGGCATCCTCGGGCACGGCGTGCGCGCCGAGATAGGTCGCCATGACGTGCGCGGCCGAGTCGTAGCTGGCCTCCTGGATCGCGCGCAGCATCGCCGTCTCGGTGTCGACATCGAGGCCGTAGCCCGACTTGACCTCGATCGTGGTCGAGCCGTGCTCGAGCATGGCTGCGAGGTGGCGGCGCGTGATCGTCACGAGATCGGCCTGCGAGGCCGCGCGCGTGGCGCGCACCGTCGAGAGGATGCCACCGCCGCTCGCGTGGATCTCCTCGTACGAGGCGCCGCGCGAGCGCTGGTCGAACTCGTCCACGCGGTCGCCCGCGAAGCAGGCGTGCGTATGGCAGTCGATCAGCCCGGGAACAGCGACCAGACCAGGCGCGTCGATGATCACGGCGCCGTCGTCGAGGTCGAGGAGGTCGCGGATCTCGTGACCGTGGCCGACGGCGACGATCTCGCCGGCGTACGCGGCGATCCACATGTCGCCGGTGTGAACCTCGACATTGCCGAGGGCAGGGCCGCGCAGCGGCTGGCCGGTCTCGCCGCCGGGTGTCGCCAGCTGGGCGAGACGGCAGATGACGAGATCGGCGGAGATGCGTTCGGAGGTGCTCACTGGGCGCGTAGCATAGGCGCGGATGGCACCCCATCCCGCCGCTCGCGTCCGCACGCTCGCGGAGCTGCACCGGGCGATCGCAGGCTGCCGTCTGTGCCCGGCCGTGACGCCGCCGCCGATCCTGTGGGCGCGCGAGGGCCACCGGGCGCTGATCATCGGCCAGGCGCCCGGGATCACGGAGCCCAAGCGCGGCCTGCCGTTCGCCGGCGCCGCGGGGCGCAAGCTGATCACCTGGCTGGCGCCGCTCGGCGTGACCGATCACGAGAGCATGCTCGAGCGCTTCGCCTTCGCCGCCGTGGCGAAGTGCTACCCGGGCCGGCTGCCCGGCGGGCGCGGCGACCGCGCGCCCGACCGCGGGGAGCGCGCACGCTGCCTGCCGTGGACCGACGCGCTCGTGCGGCTCTGCGATCCGGCGGTCATCGTCCCGGTCGGGCGCCTCGCGATCGACGACTGGCTCGGCCCCGCGCCGCTGAGCGAGGTCGTGGGCCGTCGGTTCGAGCGCGACGGGCGCATCGTCGTGCCGCTCCCCCACCCGTCGGGCGCGAGCTCGTGGACGAACCACGCCGGGAACCGGGCGCTCGTCGAGCTCGCCGTGGCACAGCTGCGCGACACGCTCCCCTGACGCCCTGCCACGAAGGCGTCACGCGCGCCGGTCCTAGCGTCCATGGCTGTGGAGCGAGGCCAGGCAAGCGTCGAGACAGCAGCCCTGTGGGGGCTCGTGGCCCTGCTCCTGATCGCCGTCGCCGCGTTGCTCGGACCGGGGCTTGCGCCGGGCATCGTGGGGCAGCTCCGCACAGCGCTCCCCCACGCCGGCCGCAGCTCGCGTCTCACGCCCGACGAGCGCGCACTCGCGAATCCGAAGCTGCGCGCCCTGATCGACCGCGCGCTGCCGCGCATGGTGCTGGAGCGCGATTCGACGGGCGATGACGACGAGGTGCCGGTCTGGACGAGCTGCCGCCACGTGCGCTGCGCGCGCTCGGACGTCGCCCAGCCCGTGCTCCACGTGCACGTGGTGCACACCGGCGCCGGCATCGTCGTCGAGCTGTGGACGTACTACCCCGACTCGCTCACCAGCCATCTCCCGATCGCCGCGCTGCGGGGGTATCACCACGACGACTGGGAGGGCCTGATGGTGGCGTTCGCGTCCGACGGCTCGTTGCAAGGTGCCCGGGCGTCGGCGCACAGCGGGTTCAACGGAACGGTGCCATGGTGGGATCAGGCCTCCGACGACTGGGCGCCGTACTCCGGCGTCGTCTACCGCGCGAGCGGCTCGCACGCCCTCGGCTTCAAGCGCACCGACATCGACCTCGCAGGCGACGCCTGGAACGGCGATCTGGGGACGGTCGAGCCGGGCGCGTTCCGGCTCGTCGCGGCCGACCGCGTCGCGCTCCGCGGCCTCACCTTCGACCCGGAGGTCGACCCGCCGTGGCAGAAGGCGGCCTGGCGCAACCCCGGCACCCGCCACACCTCCGCCGGTGGCGCGGGCCCGAGCCGGATGGCCGAGGCGGCGCGCGTCTGGGCGCGCGCGTACGCGCTGGGCGCCTGGTGATCGGCGCCCAGCGCGTACCGATGCCACTAGCGCAGCGCGCGCACGTACAGGAGGCGCTGTGCGACGCTCACGTGCGAGGCCTGCAGCGCCGAGGTAGCGGCGACGGCCGCCACCGGCGCGGGCACGAACGGCACCGTCTGCTGGCACGTCGTGCCGACCGCGGGGAGGGCCAGCGTCTCGATCTGCGCGACGACGGCGTCGTCGATGCACTGCGAGTTGCCGCCGAACGCGGTGTGACCGTCGCCGACCATGGTCAGGAAGCGGACGTTGCCGAGCTCGGCCGCCAGGCGCTTGGCGCCCCGGTAGGGCGTCGCCGGATCGTACGTCGTGGCGACCTCGAGGATCTTCGGCGACGAGGCGGGCACCGTGAACGGCCCGCGATAGGCGTCCTTGGCATGGATCGGCCAGATCCCGTAGTTGAGCTCGACGTAGCCCGTGTTCCAGTACGAGTACTGGAACATGCCCCAGGCGTTGTCGCCGGCGTCCAGGTAGTTCTGGACGTTGCCCGGGTACTTCTGCTCGATCGCGCCGATCATGAAGTAGCGGTCGCTGGCGGGATCGAACGTGCCGTCCTCGTTGTTGCCCCAGAAGGCGTCGGCCAGGTCGCGCAATCCGGTGCCGTCGCCCGCCTGCGCCGAGGCGAGCGCCTGGGCCAGTAGCGGCCAGTACTGCTTGGCGTACATCGCCAGCGCGCTCGCGCCGAGGATGTCGTCGCCGTTGACGGCGGCGCGGCCGTCGGGTACCGGGATCGGCAGCAGGTTGGCCTGGTCGACGAGCGCGTCGAAGGCCGCCTGCGGGTCGGCGGCGCCGAAGGTGCAGAAGGACGGGTTGGCGGCGCAGGCCGCGAAGAAGCGCTGCAGCGCCCGGTCGAAGCCCGCCGACTGCTCGCGCAGGTCGGCCTGCGGCGTGTTGATGTAGCTGTTGGCGTCGACCGGGCCGTCGAGCACCATCGAGCGGTAGTTGTCCGGGAAGAGGCTGGCGTACGTCGCGCCCAGGAACGTGCCGTACGAGAAGCCGAAGTAGTTGAGCTTCTTGTCGCCCATGGCCGCGCGGATCCCGTCCATGTCACGCGCCACGTTGGCGGTCGAGAGGTACGGCAGGATGCTCTTGTTGAGGCTCACGCAGCGGTTGACGTAGGCCTTGTCCTTCGCGAGCAACGCGTTGGCGTCGAGGGTCAGGGGCGTCGTGAACGGCTTGGAGTAGATGCCCTGCGTCTCCTGGTTCACGGCGCAGTCGATCGAAGGCGAGCTTTGCCCGACACCGCGCGGGTCGAAGGCCACGAGGTCGAAGTGGTCGTTGACCGCACCGAACAGATCGCTGCCGATCGCCTGCGTGGTATCGACGGCGGTGCCACCCGGACCGCCGTAGTTGATGAACATCGCGCCGATGCGATGACCCGTCGCGGGCAGCCGGGTGACCGCGATCTTGACCCAGCCCGCCCCCGGATGGCTGTAGTCGCGCGGCGCCTTGAAGGTCGCGCACTGCCAGCCGGCAGCGGCCGCACTCGGATCTGCACAGGTGCCCCAGGCGATCGTGTCCGACGAGGCCTTGGCCATCGCGGGCGCGCTCAGCGCCAGGAGCCCGAGCGCCGCTACCGCGGCGACGAGCACTCGTGGAACCAGCCGACGACGCATGATCATG
>JADGPM010000089.1 GCA_017882425.1 Solirubrobacteraceae bacterium | reverse complement strand
GCCCGGCGCTGTCGGACCTGGAGCGCACGACCAAGGGCTACATCCCCGATGACCTCGACATGTACTTCGACGACATCAACGACGCCTCCGAGCGCGTCTGGGACATGCTCGAGAACTTCAAGGAGGTGGTCGACGCCCTGGAGGACACGAACGAGTCGGTCCTCTCCCACCAGCTCAACGACATCCTGCGGATCCTCACGGCATTCAGCGTCGTGATGCTCCCGCTGACGCTGATCGCGAGCATCTTCGGCATGAACGTCCGCGTCCCGGGCGAGCAGACCATCGGCGGCTTCTGGATCATCATCGGCGTCATGGTCGTCCTCCTCGGCGGGATGGTGTGGGGCTTCCGCAAACGTGGCTTCCTGTAGGGCCGCCGGCCCCGCCTCGGACGCCGCGCTGCTCGAGGCGCCCGCCGTCCGGCGCCGCATGCTCGTCGTCGTCAACCCGTTCGCGACGTCCGTCGACGAGCGCCTGCGTGCGCTCGTGCTGGCGGCGCTGCAGAGCCGCTACGAGGTCACGGCGCTCGACACCGCCGCTCCCGGCCACGCGACCGAGCTCGGGCGCCGCGCCGTCGCCGAGGACTACGACGTCGTCGTGACGCTCGGCGGCGACGGCACCTTGAACGAGGTCGCCAACGGCCTCGCCGGCTCGGACGTCCCGCTCTGCCCCCTGCCCGGCGGCTCGCAGAACGTCTTCGCCAAGATGCTCGGCATGCCGGCGGACATCGTCGACGCGACCTCCCACCTGCTGCGCCTGGCCGACGACTGGCGCCCGCGACGCGTCGACCTCGGGCGCGTCAACGGCCGCATCTTCACCTTCTCGGCCGGCGCGGGCCTCGATGCCGCCGTGGTCGAGCACGTCGACGCCCATCCAGCGCGCAAGGCCCGCTGGCGCCAGTGGTACTACATGCAGAGCGCCGCGCTGGTGTTCACGCGCCGCTACGCGGTCCGCGCCCCGCGCCTGGAGGTCGACGGTCCCGACGGCCCGATCGAGGGCGTGACCGTCCTCGTGCAGAACGGCGACCCGTACACGTACGCGGGCGAGCGGCCGGTGCACGTCTGCCGCCACGTCGCGCTGGACTCCGGGACGCTGTCGGCCGCGGTCCTCGCGCGCACCTCGCTGCTCGACATGCCGGCGATGGCCCCGCGGCTGCTGCTGGAGCGCCTCGAGGTCACCGACCACCGCCACGTGCGCGCGCTGGAGCGCCTGAGCGAGCTGCGCATCCGCTCCACCGGCGACCACGCGATCGGCGTCCAGGTCGACGGAGACTTCATCGGCGCCTTCCAGGACATCCACTTCGAGGTGCTCCCGGGCGCGCTGTGCGTCGTCGCATGAGCGGTTGACTGCCGCGCGGCGTTGGACGAGGATCGCGGGACCGTGCCCCGCACCGTCCTGCTGACGACCGCGGTCATCGCGGCGACCCTCGTGTGCAGCGGGCCGGCCGCCGCCGCGCCCGCGACGCTCACGGGCACGCTCGCCGGGCTTCCGGCCGCAGCCGCGGGACCGACCGTCCGGGCGGTCCAGGCGACGAGCGGCGAGATCCTCGCGGACGCGCGGCTCAGCGGCTCGCGGTCCTACCGCCTGGCGGTCCCGGCGGGCGTCTACCTGCTCGTCGGCGACGCCCGGAGTCCACGCGGCGTCCCATACGGCGCGATCGGCCACGCGATCAGCGTGAGGACCGGCGCGACGCGCCGGGTCCCGCTGGCCGCGGGGCGCGTGCCCGCAGCCGCGAGCGCATCGCTCGCCCCCGTCGCGCGCGCGGCGTCTCTGAGCCCCGGGGCGGTCGTGACGGTCAACGGCGTGGTGATCAACGCGGAGCCGGGTGCCGGCATTCCCAACCTGTCGCTTGACGGTGCCGTCCTTGGGCAGATCTTCGAGGGCTGCTCCGCGCAGGGCGTGCGGTTCGTCGACACCGAGCGGCGCGTCGTCGACGCGATCCAGGCCGAGCAGGACCTGCGTGACTCCGGCCGCAGCCAGGACACCTGGCAGTTCGACCCGATCGCCCCGCAGTACAGGATCTCCGGGGAGGGACGGGCGAGCGCGGACGGTCAGGTGACCGTCGTGCTCAACCTGATCGAGGTCGCCACGGGCGCCATCGTCGGCCACGTGTCGGCGACCGGGAAGACCAGAAGCCTCGACGACGTCATCAGCGAGGCGGCCGACCAGTTCTCCCAGGATCAGTGCGACGTGCCGATCGCCTCCCGCTGCCCCCGGCTGAACGGCGCCAGGCTCGCGTGCGTGACCTCGATGATCGAGCTCGGCGGGGGCACCGCATCCCAGACGGTCAAGCAGGGCTCCTGCCCGGACCCGGAGGGCTTCGCGCAGTCCGCCGCGACCGGGCTGCGCTGGCGCTACACGTGGCCCGCAAAGGCGATCCTCGCGACGACCGGCGGCGGAGCCCCTGGCGACTGGACGCTGACCGGCTCCTACCGCGTCGACGCCATGTGCGGGCTGAACAACGAGCACTGCTCCGCCACGATCGAGGGCAGCCACAGCGGGTCCGGGAGCCTCCCCGCCTGGACCGAGACCGGCCGGCCGGGTCGCTGGAGGCTCACGATCCCGGCACTCGCGTCGTCGTATCACCCCACGTGCTCGACCAGCGCGATCGACGATCCGGCCGTCGCGAACTCGGCGATCATCACCACGACCCTGCGAGGGAGGCCCGGTCATCCCGTCCCGCGCACGAGGATCGTCCCGTTCAAGCTCTCCAGAGAGCTTCCGTGCGGCGCGGGCTGCACGGACACCTACACCCTGACCGGCAAGGTGCTGATCCGCGGCGAGTGGTGACCGCCCGCGCGGTCAGGCGCTCGGCGTCACGCGATAGGCGTC
>JADGPM010000338.1 GCA_017882425.1 Solirubrobacteraceae bacterium | reverse complement strand
GCCGGGACGCACTACGCGGACCTGACCGGGGAGACGCTGTTCATGCGCCGGACGATCGACGAGCACGACGCGACGGCGCGGACGAGCGGCGCGCGCATCGTCCACACATGCGGCTTCGACTCGATCCCCTCGGACCTCGGCGTGCTCGCGCTGCACGACCATGCCCAGGCGCACGGGCTCGGCGACCTCGAGGCCACGACGTACGTCCTGGTGCGCTCGCGCGGGGGCGTCAGCGGCGGCACGATCGACTCGCTGCGCGGCCAGCTCGACGAAGGTCGCCGCGACCCCGCCGCGCGGCGGCTGATGGCCGACCCGTACGCCCTCAGCCCGGATCGCGCCGCCGAGCCGCAGCTCGGGTCCGAACGCGACCCGGTCGGCATCGTCCACGACCCGGAGCTCGGCGGGTGGCTCGCGCCGTTCGCCATGGGCGCGATCAACACCCGCGTCGTCCGGCGCAGCAACGCGCTGCTGCGGTATGCCTACGGCGAGCGGCTCCGCTACCGGGAGCTCATGCTGACGGGCGGGCTGCCGTTCGGCCCGGTGGCGGCCGCGGGGGTGGCCGGCGGGCTGGTTGCGACGATGGCGGGCCTGTCGTTCGGTCCCACCCGCCGCGTGCTCGATCGCGTCCTGCCGGACCCGGGCGAGGGCCCGTCCGAGAAGACCCGCGAGCACGGCTTCTTCCACACCGACGTCCACACGACGACGAGCACCGGCGCGCGGCTCGTGTGCGAGATCCGCGCGTCCGGCGACCCCGGGTACAAGGCCACGGCCGTCATGCTCGGCCAGAGCGCGCTGTCGCTCGCGACCGACCGGGAGCGGCTTCCGGACGCCGCCGGGGTGCTCACGCCCGCGACCGCGATGGGCGGCGTGCTCACGGAGCGCCTGCGACAGGCGGGGCACAGCTATGACGTGCGGGTGAACGACTGATCACGGGTGCTCGGGCGGCGTCCCTTGGGTGACGCTCTCAGAACGGGCGGAGAAGGGCGACCGATCGCTACCTGACGATGCGGAACGGGATCGTCGCGGCCCGGCCCCTCACGCCGTTGGCGCTCGGGAGCGCTCGGAGCCTGTAGCCCGCAGGCCTGAGCTTTCGCCCGCCGAGACGGCCGGTGAAGCGGAAGCTGTTGCGCCCGGCCACGTCGCCGTGGGTGAAGCTGCCGATGCTGACGTAGCGTGTGCAGCGCCGGCCCTGCGCGTGCGTGCCGGGCCTGACGCAGGCGCCGCCCCCGCTCCTGGCTCCGCGGCGTCCTGCGAGCACCGTGAACCCGGTCGTCGCAGCCTGCGAATCGCGGTAGCTGATCGTGGTGCCGGTCCGTGATGCGCGCGCGATGCTGCCGCCGGTGGAGCCGGCCCGGAAGGCCGGCGGGGAGACCGTCAGCGCTGCGAGGGCGGGCGCCGTCGCGCCCGTCCCCGGTCCTGGTCCCGGTCCCGCTGCGGCAGCGGGCCCGATGGTGAGCGTGGGGGTGACGTTCCCGCGGCAGCCCGTCGCATCGGTGGCGGTGATCGTGAGCGGGAAGGCGCCGAGCTGGCTCGGCGTGCCCGCCAGCGCGCCGGTGGCCGCGAACGAGACGCCGGCGGGCGGTCGGCCGGTCACGGTGAACGCGTACGGCGGCGACCCACCGGAGGCCGTGAAGGCGGCTGCATACGGACTGCCCACGACGCCGGCGGGCAGGGCGGACGGCGCGACGGCGACCGTCGGGCACGCCAGCGTCCCCGACAGCGAGAAGGTCGCGTTGAACGTCGGGGGGGTGGCACCGCCGACGATGTCGGTGCCGACGCGCAGCCAGTCGGGACTGACGTCGGCGTTGCGCATCCAGGTCTGCTGGTCGCCGGAGAACGGGGTTCCAGGTGACAGGATCGGCGTCGGCGCCGACAGCCAGAGGAAGTGGCCGGTGGGAAGGCTCACCTGCGGAACGAAGAAGTAGTGGCCGGCGTCCAGGCTGAGCGGCTGGCCGAACGTCACGTCGAAGCGCACCTCCTCGCCGGTCACGGCGCCTTCCCCCGCGGTGGTCTGGTTGGGGATCCTGTGGATGCCGTTGTCGACCGAGTTGGCCGCAGCGAAGGACGCGGCGAGCGTTGACACCGTGGAGGTCACGCCGTCCCGCGCGGCAAGGACCACGTCGGACGGAGAGCCGACCCGCGCGGGAACGTTCCCCGACGGCGGATTGGCCGAATCCACCGGGAACGCCCGGTAGATCCTCACGGTCACCGACGTGATCGTCGACGGCAGGGTGCCGCTCGGCAGCAGGCCGGTGAAGCTCGCGTGCTCGAGGTTCGCGCCCGCGGTCAGGACGAAGTCGTCGGCCGCCTCGGTCTCGACGATGCCGCTCCCGCCCTGCCGCGACGCCATCGCCATCCGGCCGTCGGGGTCACCGGTCGAGAACGAGAACGCCGGAGCACCATCAGCGACCGCCACGCCGGCCACGAGGCTCAGGGCCACGAGCGCGGCGGCGAACGACGACAGCCGGCCCGGCGACGGCGTCCTCATGCCTCACGCACCCTGCGATGTCGCATGCGCGATGAAGTCGCGCACGTCCGTCGCGGGCTCGGTGTAGGCCGCGCCGAGGGTCGTCTCCATCGCGGTCATGTACTCCTCGGTCCAGGCCGGGAACTCGTAGCCGACCGCGCGCAGGAACTCGAGCGTCGCGGCAAGGCGGATGTCGGCGATCGACGGGGCGTCGCCGCCGATGAACGACCGGCCGTCGAGGAAGAAGGCGCGGTAGGCGTCGAGTGGTTCGGCGATCGCCGCGGCGGCGTCGCGCTGTGCCTGCGCCTTGAGGTCCTCGCCCGCGTCGGACGGGCCGACCTCGCCCGCGTACTGGGGGAAGCCGAGCGCCGGGTACGTCGCGCGCGCGACGAGCGGGTAGAGCGTGCCGATCAGGTAGAACATCGCGCTGTCGATCATCGCCCGCTCGCCGGGGTCCG
>JADGPM010000088.1 GCA_017882425.1 Solirubrobacteraceae bacterium | reverse complement strand
TCCGCGAGGAGATCGGCGAGACGCTCCATGCGCACGACATCGCCGACGCGATCGTCCACGCGCTCAACGCGCCGGACCATGTGAGCGTCAACGAGATCCTGATCCGCCCGACGGGGCAGCGGACGTGATGGCCTGATCAGCCCACGGCGCGTGCGCCGGCGACGGGGTGCTGCGTGTGGTCCCACCACACGAACCCCCCGACGAGCACGACGATCGCGCAGAGCAGGCCGACCCACGCCCAGCCGGTCACCTCGACGACGTGGCGCGGCTGGGGCCCGCTGACGATGTGCAGCGCGATCAGGATGCTCGCGACCGCGCCGGCGCCCATCGACGCCGCCGCGGCGCCCATCGAGCGCGCCCGGGTGGCCACGCCGGTGATCGCGAGGCCGATCGCCGTCGCGACGCTCGCGAACAGCACCAGGCCCGCGAGGGTGCTCCACGGATCCCACGCGTTGGCGCTCGTCGCGATGCCGTTCTGCGCGGCGTAGCGCGCGGCGAACTGCGCGCCGCCGCTGATCGCGCCCAGGTCGACGCGGTACCACGTCAGAAACGAGACGACCAGCAGCGCGAGCGCACCGCCGAGGACGACCAGCGGGCCGGTCAGAGGATGGGCGCGCACGGCACGATGCTACGAGGATCGACGGCATTCCGGCGCGGGGTGGGGGAGCGACGTGGCCGCTGTCGCCTACAGGGTGCATGACCAATCGCGACCGCTTCACCATTCTGCTGATCGACGACGATGATGCGACGCGCACCTTCCTCGCCGACAACCTGACCGCCGACGGGTACGACCTGCTCGTCGCCGACGGCGCCGCCGAGGGCCTGCGCCTTCTCGGGACCCGGTTCCCCGACCTGGGGCTCGTCGATGCCGGCCTGCCGGACGGCGCCGGCCTCGACCTCGTCAGCCACGTTCGCGAGGCGGACGGCGTCGCCAGCCGCATCGACCCGGACGTCCCGCTGATCCTGCTCGGGGCCCGCGCGGACGAGCTGGACCGCGTCCGCGGCTTCGAGCGCGGCGCCGACGACGTGCTGGCCAGGCCGTTCTCCTACGCGGAGCTGCGTTGCCGCGTGGAGGCCGTGCTGCGTCGCACGACGCGCCGGAGGGGCTCGGGGCGGCTGCGCGTCGCCGACCTCGAGATCGACACCGCGGCACGCTCGGCGCACCTGCACGGGACACCGCTGGACCTGAGCGCCAAGGAGTTCGCGCTGCTGCGCGTCCTCGCCGCCGACCCGACGCGCGTGTTCACGAAGGCCGAGCTCCTGCGCTCGATCTGGGGTGCGCGCAGCGTCGGGACCACGAGGACGCTGGACTCGCACGCCTGCCGGCTGCGCCGCAAGCTGGGCGCGGACGGCGGGCGCTTCGTGGTGAACGTGTGGGGCGTCGGCTATCGCCTCGTCGACGCGCCCGCGCCCGTTCCGGCCGAGGTCCGCACGATCGCGGCATGAGCCGGCGCCGCCGCGCCGCGGTGCTCGGCGGCCTGTCGCTCGTGCTCGGCGCGCTCGCCGCGTCCGACATGGCCGGGCGTGAGGCGGCGCTCGACGCCCGGCTGGGCCCCGCGGTCGGCGTCGTCGTGGCGCGTGCACCGATCGCGCGCGGCGCGCGGATCGAGCGCCGCGACCTCGCCGTGCGCCTCGTGCCGGCGCGCTTTGCGCCGCGCGAGGCGTTCGGCGCCCCCGCCGAGGTCGCGGGCGCGCGGGCCCAGGTCACCGTCGCCGCGGGCACCGATCTCAGCCCGGCGGTGCTGGCCGGTGCCGAGCCGGGGCCGGCAGGCGCGCTCGTCGGCGCGGGCCCTCAAGAGCGCGTCACGCGGATCGTCGCCGTCGGCGCCGCCGCGGAGCTCCCGGCCGGCAGTCGCACCGACCTCCTCGTCACGCGCGACGCGCCCGGCGGGGGAGCCGTCACGCGCCTCGCGCTGCGCGATGTCGAGGTCGTCGGCGCCTCGCCGGCGAGCGCGATTCCCGAGGGTTCGGGGGCCGGGCTGCCGCGCGTCGCGCTCGCGCTGCGGGTGACGGTGCGCCAGGCCGTGTTCCTCGCGCAGGCGCAGAGCTCGGCCCGCGAACTGCGCGCGCTGCCGCGGCCGGCGTCCGCCCAGGGTCGAAGATGAGGCCAGAGGCGCTCAAGCAACTCGCGCAGGTGCCGATAGGCGCAGCGATGCCCCAATTGCGCTCCGTTCCCCGCGGGCCTCGCGCGCTCGTCGTGCCGCTGGCCCTGTTCCTCGCAGTCGCGCTGGTTCCCAGCGCGAGCGCTGCGACCAGCCCGAAGATCACCAAGGTCTCGCCGCTGACGCTCGCCGTCGGCGACACGCTGACGATCACCGGGTCCGGGTTCATCCCGGGGAAGCAGAAGGACATCGTCGTCTTCAAGCGCGACGGCAAGGCCGCGATCTTCGTGAAGGCCGACTCGGCGACCTCGACGCGCATCGTCGTCAAGGTGCCCGACAAGCTGATCCCCTTCCTGAACGACTCGAGCGGGGCCCCCGCGCCGCAGACCTTCCGCCTGCGCGTGCTCGCCAAGCGGTTCGGCGTCGCATTCACGGCCAAGACCCTCTCGCCGCAGATCGGCCCGGCCGGCTCCGGCGGCGCGATCCCCGGCTGCGTGGCGCAGATCAACTCGGACACGGTCGACTCCGACCACGACGGCCTCTCGGACGCGCTCGAGCACCGGATCGGCACCGACCCCTGCAAGCTCGACACCGACGGTGACGGCATTCCCGACGGCTACGAGTACGAGTCCGCGCTGGACCTCAACAACCGCGCGCTCCCGTACCCGGCCAAGGAGCCGTACCCGAACCCTCTTGACGGCAGCGACGCCAACGTCGACTACGACGGCGACGGCCTGACGATGGCCGACGAGTACTCGCTGTGGGTCTACACGACCGGCGGCGGCAAGTTCCCGCTGACCTACAGCGACGGCACCCAGGACACCGGCGGCCCGACGCTCGTCACGCCGGACACGGCCGCGCTCGACCTCAACGGCGACGGCGTCCTCGAGGACGGCGAGAAGGACGCGGACAACGACGGCCTCTCGAACTGGGACGAGCTTCACGGACGGCTCACGCCCGGGTGGTGGGCCTCGATCTTCCAGGGCGAGGTTCCGTTCTACGGTGTCGCCGGCAACCAGGTCATGTCAGGTCTGTCCGCCGTCGATCCGGATTCCAACGGCAACGGCGTGCCGGACGGCGCCGATGACCAGGACCACGACGGGTACACGAACCTGCAGGAGCTCGATCGCCACCTCGCGACGTTCGGCAGTGCCAACCTGTGGGTCAACCCCTACAACCCGTGCCTGCCGGATCCGATGTCCCGCACCTGCTCGATGCACCCGCCGAACGCCTCCCCGTGGGCACCCTTCCCGATCCCCGCGAAGGCGACGTTCCCGCTGACGACGACGAACCTCGGGCCGCTCGGCAGCTTCATCCCGAACCCGTAGACCGGCCCGCTCGGTCCCTTCACCGAAGCCGACGGCCGCCGAACAGGCGGCCGTCGGTCGTTCCCGGGGCGAGGACCGCCGCCGCGCGCCCTAGGACGGGCATGGACGCCGGGGCGCGCGAGGTGCGGATCGAGGCGCTGGCCGACCTGCTGCGCGCGCAGTTGCTGGCCGAGGTGCGGATGCCCGGCGCGGCACGCGTGCCGGTGCAGGCGCGCATCCGTGCGCTCGTCGAGCGCGAGGCGGGGATCCTCGACCCGCCGGCGCGCGCGGCGCTGCTGGCGCGCGTCACCGAGCGGGCGCTCGGGCTCGGGCCGCTCGACGCGCTGCTGGGCGACGCCGCGGTCGACGAGATCCTCGTCTCCGGGACGCGCCCGGTCTGGGTCGAGCGCGCCGGCCGCCTGGAGCAGACCGACGTCGCCTTCGCCTGCGAGACGGACCTGCGCAACGCGATCGAGCGCATCCTCGCCCCGGTCGGGCGGCGCGTGGACGAGTCCGAGCCGCTCTGCGACGCGCGGCTGGTGGACGGCTCGCGCGTGAACGTCGTGTTGCCGCCGCTGGCGGTCGATGGTCCCGTGCTGACGATCCGACGCTTCCGCGCGCATGGGCTGTCCGCACAGGATCTGGTGCGCATGGGCACCTGGACTCCACCGCTGGCCGACCTGCTCCAGGCGGCCGTCCGGGCGCGGCTCAACGTCCTGATCTGCGGCGGCACCGGCTCGGGCAAGACGACGACGCTCGGTGCGCTGTCGGAGTTCCTGCTCCCCGGCGAGCGGATCGTCACGATCGAGGACACCGCCGAGCTTCGGCTGCGCCAGGGGCACGTCGTCCGGCTGGAGGCGCGCCCTGCGAGCGTCGAGGGACGCGGCGAGGTGACGATCCGCCGGCTCGTGCGCAACGCCCTGCGGATGCGGCCCGACCGGATCGTCGTCGGCGAGGTGCGCGGCGGGGAGGCGCTCGACATGCTGGGCGCGATGGCGACGGGCCACGACGGCTCGCTGTCGACCGTCCACGCGGGCTCGCCGGAGGAGGCGCTGCGCCGGCTGGAGACGCTCGCGCTGCTGGCGGGCGAGGGCATCCCGCACGCGGCGATCCGCGCGCAGGTCGCCGACGCGATCGATCTCGTCGTGCACCAGGCGCGGATGGGGGACGGCTCGCGCCGGGTGCTGGCGGTCAGCGAGGTCGTGCGCGTCGCCGGCGGCGCGGCCACGCGCGAGCTGTACGCGTTGCGCGGCGAGCGTCCGCTGCTGCGCCCGCCCGGCGACGGGCGGGTCGCTGCGCGGCTGGCGGACGCCGCGACATGAGCGAGCTGCTGGCCGGTGTTGCGGGCGTGCTCGGCGTCGTCGCGCTCTGGGAGGCCCTTGGGGCGGTCGAGGGGGCCAGGGTGCTGGCGTTGCTCGAGCGCGCGCTGGCGCCGGCGCGCGGGGCCGGTCGCCACGGCAAGGCGCCGAGCCGTGCCGAGCGC
>JADGPM010000337.1 GCA_017882425.1 Solirubrobacteraceae bacterium | reverse complement strand
TCCTGGGTCGTGAGATCCACGAACGGGAGCCTAAGCTCTGCTGCCAGGATGTCCCAGCCCGGCACAGACGACCGCGGGCCCGTCGCCCGACTGGGCGGGGAGCTGCTGGACACGGCGGTCGAGCGGATCTCGATCCGCGAGCGCGTCCTGCGCGTCCGCTCGGTCGCTCCGCGCGTGGCGGTGGTGGCGGCGGCCGCGACGGTCTCCTACCTCGTCGCGCGCTACCTGTACGGCCATCCGCGCCCGTTCTTTGCGCCGATCGCGACCGTCGTCGTGCTCGGCGTCACGCTCGGGCAGCGCACGCAGCGCGCGCTGCAGCTGGCGTTCGGCGTCGCGCTCGGGATCCTCGTGGCGGACCTCGCCGTGAAGGTCATCGGCACGGGCGCATGGCAGCTGGCGGTCATCGTCTTCGCGGGCATGTGCATCGTCGTGTTCCTCGGCGGCGACCAGCTCGCGACGATCCAGGCGGCGAACGCGGGCGTGCTGATCGTCCTGCTCGCCAACCCGAACGATCCGGCCGGGCTCGCGCGCTTCCTCGACTCGCTCACCGGCGCGGCCGTCGCGCTCGTCTTCAACCTCGTGCTCTTCCCGGTCAACCCGCTGAAGCTCGCATCCAGTGCGCTGGACCCCGCGGTCGAGCGCCTGGCCGACGTGCTCGACGCGGTCGCCGACGCGCTCGAGGCGCAGGACGACGCGGCCGCCACGACGGCGCTGCGCCGCGCCCGCGAGTTGGAGGACCACCTGGAGGGCATGCGCGCGGCGATCGCGACGAGCGGCGAGACGGCGCGCCTGGCGCTGCTGCGCCGCGGGCAGCGCGGGGCCGTCGAGCGCTACACGCGGGCGCTCGACCAGATCGCCAGGGCGCAGCGCGACGTCGCCGGGCTCGCGCGCGGCGCGGACCGTGCGCTGCGCGTGGGCGACGCGATGCCGGCACCGGTGATCGCCGGCCTGCGCGACCTGGCGACCGCGGCGCGTCACCTCGCCGGGGCGTTCGCCGACCCCGACGAGCGCGACGAGGTGCGCGAGGCGGCACTGCAGGGCGCAGTCGCCGCCACTGCGGGGCTGGACCGGACACGCAACCTCTCGGTGAGCATCGTGGTGGGCCAGGCCCGGATGACCGCGCACGATCTGCTGCGGGCAACCGGCATGTCCGTCGACGAGGCGCGCGGGGAGATCCGCCATGCCGCGGACGTCGAGACCGAGGCGCGTGCGGCCGCCGGCGCCGAGGCGATCGAGCGCCAGAGCGTCGGCGCCGAAGTCGAGGCTGCGCGGCCCGAGCCGGACGACGTTCGCTGACGCACGCCGCCACGCCGCTATGTTCCTGCGCCATGCGCGCCGCGACCATTCGCGACGGCGAGGTTCTCGTCGCCGACCATCCGGATCCCGAGCCCGGTGCGGGCGAGGTGCTGGTGCGCGTCCGCGCTGCCGGCCTCAACGGCGCCGACCAGCTCCAGAAGCGCGGCGCCTACCCGGCGCCCGCCGGCGCTCCCGCCGACATCCCGGGCCTCGAGCTCGCCGGTGAGGTCGTCCGCTGCGGCCCGGCCGCGGAGCGCTTCACCGCGGGCGACCGCGTCATGGCGATCGTCGGCGGCGGCGGGCAGGGCGAGCTGTGCACGGTGCACGAGCGCCAGCTGATGCCCGTCCCGGAGGGCGTCGCCTGGACGCACGCCGGGGGGATCCCCGAGGTCTTCACGACCGCCCACGACGCGCTCTTCACACAGGCCGCTCTGGCGATGGGCGAGCGCGTGCTGATCAGCGGGGCAGCGGGCGGCGTGGGCACGGCGGCCGTGCAGCTCGCGTCGGCCGCCGGTGCGCGCGTCACCGCGTCGGTCCGCAACGCCGACCTGCGGGAGCAGGTGCTCGCGCTCGGCGCGCACGCCGCGCTGGACCCGCAGGCGACGCCGGACGCCGGGCCCTATGACGTGCTGCTCGAGCTCGTCGGGGCGTCGAATCTCGACGCGAACCTCCCCGCGCTCGCCACCGGCGGACGCGTCGTCGTGATCGGTGTCGGCGGCGGCGGGTTCAAGTCCGAGCTGAACCTCCTCGTGCTGATGGGCAAGCGGGCGCGGATCGGCGCGTCGACGCTGCGCGCGCGGCCGCTCGAGGAGAAGGCGGCGACGGCGCGCGCGATGGAGCGCCACGTGCTGCCGTTGTTCGAGCGGGGAACGCTGCAGGTCCCCGTCGCCGCGACCTACGCGCTGGACGACGTCGCGCAGGCCTACGAGCGGTTCGCCGCGGGGGCCAAGCTCGGCAAGGTCATCCTGGAGCTCTGACGACCTCGTGGCCGGCAACGCCGTCGATCGCTTCTGGCAGGCAAGGCGCAACGGGGACTGGGATTCCCTCGTCGCCCAGCTCCAGCGCGGGGTCAGCATCACGATGCTCCACGAGAACACGGAGCTGAGCCGCGCCGAGTTCTCGACGTTCCTGCGCGTGATGCACCACGACGCCAGCACGACGATCCACCGCTGCATCGCCGGTCGCGGCCACCAGATCGCCGTCCTCGCGACGATCGCGCGCCCGAAGACGACGTTCGAGTGCGCCGGCTTCTACGACCTGCGCGAGGGCCGCATCGAGGTGGTGAGGGAGATGTGGCTCCCGCGGGGCGGGGCGTCGATGATGGACTTCGTCTGAGT